>JAQSCR010000474.1 GCA_029945495.1 Pseudolabrys sp.
GGCGCCGATCTGCTCGTCCCAGCGATTGAAGGCATAGACCAGCTTGTCGGGCAGCAGCGGCAGTTCCTGCTTGTTGTTGGCGACCGCGGCCGCGTATTCGGGGCGGCCGAACTCCTCGATCACCTTCTGGCTCGCGGCCGGCGCCATCGACAGCGGCACATCCTTGACCGCCGGTCCCGGATAGAAATAGCCGTCGTCATAGGTCGTCGCCTGCGCTTCCTTCGTCAGCAGGTAATTGAGCAGGTCGAGCAGCACCGCCAGCTTGTCGTTGGAGACGCCCTTCGGAATGCAGAGATAGTGCGCATCCAGAACCCAGTGGAAGCCCTTCAGGAAGAACACCTTGGCTTCCTTCGGCACGATGCCAAGCGCGCGCGGGTTGATGTCCCAGCCCATCTGCGAGGGGGTCATGTCGCGCGAGCCTTCGCCGAGTTCCTTCAACACCAGCCCGGTGCCGGCGGGGTAATATTCGATGTATTGGCCGATCTCCTTGAGATAGGCCCAGGTCTTGTCCCAACCATCCTTCGGATCTTTCGGGTCCTTATCGCCGAGAATGTACGGCAGGCCCATCATGAAGATGCGGCCGGGACCGGAATTGGCCGGGCGGGCATACATGAAGCGGTTCGGATTGGCCTTAGCCCAGGCGAGCAGTTCTTCCGCCGTCGTCGGCACCTGCTTTACCTTAGCCGGCATGTATTCCATCACCGGACCGGCCGGGCAGAACACGATGCAAACGCCCTGGTTCGCAGCGAGGCCCTGCATCTGCTTGGCGCCGGGCAGATAGATGTCGTCGAGCTTCGGCAGCTTGGCGGCATATTCGGAAGCGATCGGAATCCAGAGCTTCTGGTCGACGCCGGCCGAGAGCGCGTCGATGCCGGTGAGCACACCGTCGATATCGACGCGGTTGGCGTCCTGTTGCGCCTTGATCTTGCCCGGCAGTTCCGGCGCCGGCGCCTTGGTGAAGTTGATCTTGGAAACGAGCTTGGGGTTCTTGTCGCGGTAGGCTTCGATCGCCTTTTGCGTCAGCGCCAGATTGCCGGCGACATCGACGAAGTTGAGGGTCACGGGCGAACTCGGCATCGGCAGGGTCTGCGCCAATGCTTTGAAATCCAACATGGCGGAGCCTGCGATGCCGCCGACGACGGCACGACGAGTAATTTTGAATGTCATTTGATGTTTCCTCTCCCTACGTTTTCGTTGATTTAACGCTGCGTGAGCCGGCTCTTGCAGTTCTTGGCAGAGACAATTTTTCGAACTCGACGCAACAGCGGCCGCGTGTTTGCGCGCCGCAGAGTTTCGTCCGTCGATGAGAAAGTTGAGGGTGTAACGCTTGCGCGTCGCAAGCCGCCATGGCGAACGGCGAATGGCCTCAAAGAATGCGGTGCGGTCCTCCCTTGGCACGGCCGTCGCGCGCGAGGCGCACGCCGATGCTTGCCTCCTTTTTGAAGCTTATAGATTTATGCTAATACTCTAATATATTAGTGTCAAACCCGACCTTGGTCTCGCCGGCCGCCGGGATGGTCGAACGTTGCAAATACGCATCGCGATCGTCGCGGCGGCAAAGGTCCGGATCAAGTCGGCCACCGCAGCGGCCGCGTCAATTCCAGCTTGTTTCTTGTGGGGCGCGGACGGTGAAATCTAGCGACGGGCGCCGAGGCCGCAGCCCGCCTAGCCAAAATAGTCAGGATAATTGGCGCGCAGAACTTCGATCCGGGCGATCGTGTCGGCGAGATGCTCCCGCATCGCCCGCTGTGCCGCTTCGACGTCCGACCGCAGAACGGCATCAAGGATCGACTGATGATCGCTGACGACCTTTTCGGGTTTTCGATCGTTGAACCACCGCAGATGAAGCCGCCGGATGCGATCGAGCTGACCGCACCGCTTCTCTATAAGTGCGGTCAAACTAGCCAGTCCAGCGGCGGCGTAGAGGTCGCGATGGAATTGCCGATCGAGTTCGGCAAACTCTTCGAACGATTGTGCGCGCTCCCAGGAGCGGGCCAGCCGGTCATGGCTGTCCTGCGCCGCGGCAAGCTTCGCCTTTTGCGGATCGGCGGCGAGCCGCGCCACGATATCGGCCTCGACCGCCTTACGGAGAAACTGAGCTTCGAGGATTTGATCGACGTCGATCCGGCTGACCTCGGTACGCGATTGCGGATAGGTCGCGACCAGACCCTCCTCGGCCAATTTCTGCAACGCCTCGCGCAGCGGCGTCTGACTGATCTGGTAGTATTGCGATAGCTCTACGCGAGACAACGGAGAGTCGGGCGGCAGATCCAGTGAAATAATTCGCCGTCGCAAATCCGCATAGACCTGCTGTGCCAGCGGCAACCGCCGATCAAACTGCCAACGTTGCGTCGTATCGATGAGTGCATTCATTGGGGATGTGCGGGCGACAACGCTGGCTTGTTGATGTAATCGATCGACTTAAACTAATATTTCACTTCGGCCATAGCAAGCACCGCCCCAAAACTCGATTTTAGCGGTGGTGCGGCACCTTGAAACGGCGCCGTTCGCACGTGCGTTATCGCTTGCATCGGCGGCTGCAAACGAAAAACGCCGCGCGGGGCGCGGCGTTTACGCGGTTCACCGGGCGCGCTTCGCGCCGGCTCAGGCCGAGAATTCTTTCTCGTGCACCCAGGCCGCCAGACGCGGTGGCTTTTTGGTCCGGCTCCACTCGTCGACCATCGCCGGCGCCACGTCCTTCAACCGCGTCAGGCGTTCGGGCGTCGCAGTCCACGCCGCGACCTCGAGACGGTGTCCGCTCGGATCGTGGAAATAGATCGACTGGAAGATGTCGTGATTGGTCGGCCCGATGACATCGAGCCCCGCGGCCTGGGCGCGCGCCTTGGCCTCGTTCAGCGTCGCCATATCCTTGACCGTGAAGGCGATATGCTGCGTCCATTCCGGCGTATTGGGATCGCGACCCATGGCGGGCGAATTCGGCAGCTCGAAGAAGGCGAGAATGTTGCCGGCGCCGGCGTCGAGGAAGATGTGCATGTAAGGGTCGGGCTCTTTCGTCGACGGCACCTTGTCTTCGGCGATGGCGCCGATCAGGTCCATCCCGAGCACGTTCTTGTAGAATTCGACGGTTTGCTTGGCGTCCTTGCAACGATAGGCGACGTGATGAATTTGCTCGACTTTCATGGCTGGTCTCCGTCCTTGGCGCCGATGGCAATCTGGCCTTGGGGATAATTAGTAACATATGTTACCATTAAGTCAAAGCGAATAAGCGGGCGGGACGCGGGTACTATGGCTATGGCGAATCACAACAAACAGCGACGGCAGCAGCGATGAGCGACCCCCGCCAACCGACCCGGCGCCAGGCCACCGGATTCGACCTGTCTCAATTCATCCCCTATCGGCTGGCGGTTCTGGCCGACGAGATTTCGCAGACGATCGCCCAAGTCTATGTCGATCAATTCGATCTCACCCGGCATGAGTGGCGTATCCTTGCCTGGCTCGGCAAACATCGCTCGATGCCGGCAAAGGACGTCGGGCGAAACGCCGGGCTCGACAAGATGCAGATGAGCCGGGCTTTGGCTCGGCTAGAAGACAAGAAGCTGGTGGCCGTCGAGCGCGACGAAGAGGACCGGCGCGGCAACGTCCTCGGGCTGACCCGGCAGGGCCGCGCCACCTATGACAGAATCGCGCCGCTGGCGCTGGCGCGCGAGGAATACCTGTTGTCGGCGCTGACAGTCGAGGAGGTCGCGGCGCTCGATACAATCATGGCGAAGCTGCTCCGGCAGGCCAGCGCCTTAAACGACAAGAGTTGAGTTCGCGGCATCGCCCGCAGAAATAAAAAACGCCGGCGCAAGGCCGGCGTTTCTATATCATCGTCACGCGACGGCATTCCGCCTCAGGCGAACCGCCCGTGGCAGTGCTTGAACTTCTTGCCCGAGCCGCAGGGGCAGACTTCGTTGCGTCCCACCTTGCCCCAGGTCGTCGGGTCCTTCGGATTTCGCACCACCGCTTCGGCGACCGCACTGTCGCCACCCATCTGCATGGAGGTCGCGGTCAGCGACCCTTGCGCCAGCTCGTCCTCGCCGGTGGCGGGATCGACATGGTGGGCTTCCATATAGGGAAGCTGCTGGCTTTCCTCGGCCGGCGGCGGCACGATCTCGACGCGCATCAGCTGGCCGGTGACCACCTCGCGCAAATTCGCCACCATCGCCTCGAACAGGCTGAAGGCTTCCGCCTTGTATTCGTTGAGCGGATCGCGCTGGCCATAGCCGCGCAGGCCGATGACCTGGCGCAGATGCTCGAGCATCACCAAATGCTCGCGCCACAGATGATCGAGCGACTGCAGCAGGATCGACTTCTCGACATAGCGCATGGTTTCGGGGCCCCACTTGGCCACCTTGCCCGCCATCCACTCGTCGGCACGGCGCTCGATGCGCTCGCGCACTTCCTCGTCGGCAATGCCTTCTTCCTTGGCCCACTCCTGCACCGGCAGCGCCAGAGTCAGCACCTCGCGTAGCGCCTCGTCGAGGCCGGCGACGTCCCACTGTTCGGGATAGGCGTTTTCCGGAATGCGCTTGGCGACCAGATCGTTGATCACCGAATGCCGCATGTCGGCGACGGTTTCGTCGACCGCTTCGTCGCGCATGAGATCGAGCCGCTGCTCGAATATCACCTTGCGCTGGTCGTTCATCACGTCGTCGTATTTCAGCAAATTCTTGCGGATGTCGAAGTTGCGCGCCTCGACCTTCTGCTGCGCCTTTTCCAGCGCCTTGTTGATCCACGGATGGACGATGGCCTCGTTTTCCTTGAGGCCGAGCTTGGTCAGCATGCCGTCCAGCTTGTCGGAGCCGAAGATGCGCATCAAATCGTCTTCGAGCGACAGGAAGAATTTGGAATGGCCGGGATCGCCCTGACGGCCGGAGCGGCCGCGCAGTTGGTTATCGATGCGGCGGCTCTCGTGCCGCTCGGTGCCGAGAACGTAAAGACCGCCGGCGGCGAGCGCCTTGTCCTTCAGCCGCGCGATCTGGGCGCGGATTTCGTCGGCGCGCGGGCTGTGCTCGCGTTCGGCCCAATCGGTGATGTCGGTGATTTCCTGGCGGATGCGCATGTCGGCGTTGCCGCCGAGCTGAATGTCGGTGCCGCGGCCGGCCATGTTGGTGGCGATGGTGACGGCGCCCGGCACGCCGGCCTGCGAAACGATGAAAGCTTCCTGCTCGTGATAGCGCGCGTTGAGGATGGCGAAGACCTTGGTCTTGGTGGCGCCGTCGTCGCCGGAATAAAGCGCGGCAAAAGCGTTGGGATCGGAGAAATCATGCGACTCCCAACCGGCCTGGCGCAGCATGTCGGCGAGATGTTCGGACTTCTCGATCGAGGTGGTGCCGACCAGCACCGGCTGACCGCGCAGCTTGCAGTCCTCGATCAAGGTGATGATGGAGCGGTACTTCTCGATGGTCGTGCGATAGACCTCGTCGTCGTCATCGATGCGGATGAGCGGCTTGTTGGTCGGCACTTCCAGCACTTCGAGCTTGTAGATGTCCATGAACTCGTCGGCTTCGGTCAAGGCCGTGCCGGTCATGCCCGAGAGCTTCTCGTACATGCGGAAGTAGTTCTGGAAGGTGATCGAGGCGAGCGTCTGGTTTTCCGGCTGGATCGGCTGATGCTCTTTGGCTTCCAGCGCCTGATGCAGGCCTTCGGAATAACGCCGACCCGGCATCATGCGGCCGGTGAACTCGTCGATGATGACGACCTCGCCGTTGCGCACGATGTAGTCCTTGTCGCGCTGGAACAGTTTGTGGGCGCGCAGCGCCTGATTGACATGATGCACGACCGAGACGTTCTCGACGTCGTAGAGCGATTCACCCTTGAGCTCGTCGGCGGCACGCAGGCGCTGCTCGAGCTTTTCCATGCCGGCTTCGGTCAACGACACGGTGCGCTGCTTCTCGTCGACCTCGAAGTCGCCCTTGTCGAGCGCCGGGATATAGCTGTCGATGGTGTTGTAGAATTCCGAGCGGTCGTCGAGCGGGCCGGAGATAATCAGCGGCGTGCGCGCCTCGTCGACCAGGATCGAGTCGACTTCGTCGACGATGGCGTATGAATGGGCGCGCTGGACCATGTCCTCCATGCGGTACTTCATGTTGTCGCGCAGATAGTCGAAGCCGAGCTCGTTGTTGGTGGCGTAGGTGACGTCGCAGTCATAGGCCTGCTTGCGTTGCGCGTCGTCGAGCCCATGCACGATGTTGCCGGTGGTGAGACCGAGGAAGCCGTAGATCTGGCTCATCCATTCGGCGTCGCGCTTGGCGAGGTAGTCGTTGACGGTAACGACGTGCACGCCCTTGCCGGCGAGCGCGTTGAGATAGACGGCGAGCGTGGCGACCAGGGTCTTGCCTTCGCCGGTCTTCATCTCGGCGATCTTGCCCTCGTGCAGGATCATGCCGCCGATCAGCTGCACATCGAAGTGACGCTGGCCGATGGTGCGCTTGGCGGCTTCGCGCACGGTGGCGAAGGCCGGGACCAGGATGTCATCGAGCGTCTTGCCCTCAGCGAGCTGTTTCTTGAAGTCCTCGGTGCGCGCCTTCAGCGCTTCATCGGACAGCGCGGCGACCTCGGCTTCCAGCGCATTGATAGCGTCGACCCGCGGCTGATAGCTGCGAATCCGCCTTTCATTGGCAGAACCGAACAGCTTGCGGGCAACAGCGCCGATCATAGGTCGAGCTCCTGATTACATTAATAGGCCGGGCGTAGCATATTTGCCGGAGCATGATCTTTTCCGAAAACCGGTCCCCACTTTTCGGGATCATGCTCTAGCACGCCTCCACGGCCGGATTTGGCTTCCGGCGCTCCGGAAATAGGCTCTTTTCGGGCAAATTCGACGCGAACCGCGCCCACCAACCATGGTTATCGGAGAGATAGGAGGGGGTCGGTTTATTGTCAATTGGCGCCGGGCAACGGCCTTAACCGGCCCCGGCGCTGGCACTTGCCACCTCGACGCAACGGTCACGCGGTCGTTAGGTTCCCCGCGCCAGTCCGCCATTGCAAAGCCGCGATTGTTGGGTGACAAGGGCGCCGTCCGCTCAAGGAGCGGACCACACCCTTTCCAAGGACTGCATATGACCCGCCTTCTTACCGGCCTTTTGACCGCCTTTACCCTGCTGACAGTTTTGGTCCCGGCCGTTCGCGCCCAGGACAACGCGGTCGTCGCCACGGTCAACGGCACCGAAATCCGCCAGAACGACCTCGCCGTCGCCGAGGAGGAAGCCGGCCAGCTGCCGCCGATGTCGCCGGACGCCAAGAAGGATTACCTGGTCCAGTTCATGGCCGACATGATCCTGATCACCAAGGCCGCCGAGGACAAGAAGATCGGCGACGACGCGGCCTTCAAGCGCAAGCTCGACTTCGCCCGCAAGAAGATGCTGATGGAAGGCCTGCTCGCCTCCGTCGCCAAGGACGCCTCGACCGACGCCGCCATGCACGCGGTCTATGACGACGCCGTCGCCAAGCTGCCGGCCGAGGAAGAAGTCCACGCCCGCCACATCCTGTTCCGCGCCGCCGCCGGCGACGACAAGGCCAGCAAGGAAGCCGAGGACAAGGCCAAGGCCGTGATCGTGCGCCTCAACAAGGGCGAGGACTTCCAGAAGGTCGCCGGCGAACTGACCGAAGACCCGTCGGGCAAAGCCAATGGCGGCGATCTCGGCTATTTCACCAAAGAGCAGATGGTACCGGAATTCGCCAATGTCGCCTTCGGCCTGGAGAAGGGCAAAATCTCAGGCCCGGTGAAGACCCAGTTCGGCTGGCACGTCATCAAGACCGAAGACAAGCGCACCAAGCCGAAGCCGACCTTTGACGAGGTCAAGCCGCAGATCGAGCAGTTTGTGGCGCGCAAGGCGCAGGCCGATCTGGTCACCAAGCTGCGCACCGACGCCAAGATCGTGAAGAACTACAAGGTCGAAGAGCCGAAGGCGGATGCGCCGGCAGCGCCGGCCCCGGCGAAGTAAACTCTCCGACCGACGAGGGTTGCTACAAATGCCCGGCCTTGTAACCGGAAGTCGGGTATACCCGACTTCCGGTATTTTATTATGTGCCGCAACTCGGGCAGGCCCGAGTTGCGGATTGCATTTTGCTTAGGTAGGCAATTCGCAGACCCTCGCCTTTTTCATTGGATGCCGCCCGATGAGCACTTCAGTTTCCCCCCTCGCCCCCACCAACGTACCCGACATGCCGGAGATCGCTGGCGTTCGGCTGGCGACCGCCGAAGCGGGCATCCGCTACAAGAACCGCACCGATGTGCTGCTGGTTCTGTTCGAAGCCGGCACCACTGTGGCCGGCGTGTTCACCAAGTCGAAATGCCCATCGGCACCGGTCGAATGGTGCCGCGCCAATCTGAAGTCGGGGAAAGCCCGCGCGCTGGTGGTCAATTCCGGCAACGCCAATGCCTTCACCGGCAAGAACGGCCGGGCGTCCACCAAGCTGACCGCCGACATCGCCGCCAAGGCAGCCGGCTGCAAGACGGCGGAGATTTTCCTCGCCTCGACCGGCGTCATCGGCGAACCGCTCGATGCCTCGAAATTCGCGCCTGTCATGCAAAGCCTGAACGAGCGCGCACGGGCAGGCGACTTCGCCGCCGCCGCCAAGGCGATCATGACCACCGATACCTTCCCCAAGGTGGCGACCGCGACCGCCAAGATCGGCAAAGCCAAGGTCACCATCAACGGCATCGCCAAAGGCGCCGGCATGATCGCGCCCGACATGGCGACGATGCTGTCGTTCGTCTTCACCGATGCGGCGATCTCAGGCCCCGCTTTGCAGGCGCTGCTCAAGGACGGTGTCACCGACACCTTCAACGCCGTCACCATCGACGGCGACACCTCGACCTCCGACACGCTGATGATGTTCGCCACCGGCAAAGCCAAGGACTGCCCGCGCATCGCCCGCGCCAGCGACCCGCGCCTGAAGGCCTACAAGAAGGCGTTGCAGCAGGTGCTCGCCAATCTCGCCGAACAGGTGGCGCGCGATGGCGAAGGCGCGCGCAAGCTGGTCGAGATCGTCGTCGAGGGCGCCGTGTCGAAAGCCTCGGCGCGCAAAGTCGCCATGTCGATCGCCAATTCGCCGCTGGTGAAGACCGCGATCGCCGGCGAGGACGCCAATTGGGGCCGCGTCGTCATGGCCGTCGGCAAGGCCGGCGAGCCGGCCGACCGCGACAAACTTTCGATCTGGTTCGGCGGCATCCGCGTCGCGCACAAAGGCGCGCGTGATCCCGGCTATAACGAAGCGGCAGTCAGCACCGAAATGAAAAAGCCGGAGATTTATCTCAAAGTGGCGCTCGGCCTCGGCAAGGGCCGCGACCGTGTGCTGACCTGCGACCTGACCAAGGAATATATCGCGATCAACGGCGACTACCGGTCTTAAGGTCCTGTTCACCATCGCGGCACTTGAAACTTAATGCATCTCTCGGTTGAACAGGTTTTACCCCGGCCTTCCTATCATCGAGGGGCAAAGGCGTGAGCGTCAAAATCGTCCTTGTTGCTGCCTGCGCTCTGGTCGATGCCGACGGCCGCGTACTGCTCGCACAGCGTCCGCCGGGCAAGCCGATGGCGGGCTTGTGGGAGTTTCCCGGCGGCAAGATCGAGGACGGCGAACTGCCGGAGCAGAGTCTGATCCGGGAACTGAAAGAGGAACTGGGGATCGTCGTCAGCGAAGCCTGTCTGGCGCCACTCACATTCGCCAGCCACAGCTACCCGGATTTTCATCTGCTGATGCCGCTGTTTGTCTGCCGGCGTTGGCAAGGAACGGTCACCGCGATGGAAGGACAGCAGCTTGCCTGGGTGAAGCCGAACCGGTTGCGGGACTACGACATGCCGCCGGCCGACGTGCCGCTGGTGTCGCATCTGATGGCGCTGCTCTAATCTGGGTCGAGACGCAGAAGGATAGATGCCCATGCGCCGCGCAATGATCGTCCGCCTGCTCCGCCGCTTGCTGCGCAACCGAAGTGGCGCGACGGCCATCGAATACGCGCTTATCGCGGGGGGAATCGCCGGCGTCCTGGCAGGCGCCATCGCAACCCTCGGCGGCTCGGTCACCGCCCTGTGGGCGACGGTCCAAGCCGCGTTCCCCTAGCTGTCCCTCCCGATCGGGCGTAGGCTGATTGCAATGGCCCGCTAGAGCCCAGCAATCGGGGAGGACGTGATGGCTGCTTCCTTGGACAGCTTCTTCGCGCGCCAGCTTGCGACCTATGCCAGCTACCACCGCGACGGCCGCAACCGCGCCACGCATTTCATCGGCATTCCGGCCATCGTGTTTTCGATTTTGGTGCCGCTGGCGCTGGTCAGCGATTCAGGCATTTCGCTGGCCGTGCTGGTCGGCATCCTCGCGGTCATCGGCTGGATCTGTCTCGACCGCATGATCGGCATCGCCATGATCGCGATGGTGCTGCCCTTCGTGCTGATCGCCGACTGGATCGCGCGCAGCTACAGCAGCGAAACCGCGTGGGCGGTGTTCGCGGTGTTTTTTATCGGCGGCTGGGCGTTCCAGTTGGTTGGCCACGTCTGGGAAGGTCGCCGTCCGGCCTTGGCCGATAATCTGTTCCAGGCCTTCATCGGACCGATGTTCATCATGGCCGAAATCCTGATGGCGCTCGGCCTGAAGCAGGAGCTCAAGGCCGTCATCGAGCATTAGCGCTTATTGTCCGGTCTTGTCGCCGGCCGAGTGTTCCTTGGTGCCAAGCACATCGGCCAGCCGCTGCGCGGCGGAGCCGGGCTTGAGCGGCTTCTGCTGGCTTTCGTGCGGCGCCCAGCCGGTCAGCCAGACGATCTCGAAGGTGGTGCGCAGCCGGCCGTCGGCGTCGGCGAAGCGGCGCGCATAAATCTCCAGCATCCGCTGCAAGGTTGCGCGCTTGAGCGGCGTGCGCCGCCGCTCGGTCAACACGTTGGTCGCGCCCATCGCCCGCAGATCGCGCATCAAGGCCAGCGGATTGTCGTAGCGCACCGTCAGCCGGTCCGAATCGACGACCGGCAGCGCGAAGCCGGCGCGCTGCAACAGCGCGCCGAGATCGCGGATATCGGCAAAAGGCGCGACGCGCGGCGAGATGCCGCCTTCGATCTCGCTTTCGGCCTCGGCGAAAGCCTCGCGCAACTCGCTGAGACTGTCGCCGCCGATCATCGCCGCCAATAGCAGGCCGTCCGGCCGCAACGCGCGGCGAATCTGGATCAGCGTGCCCGGCAAGTCATTGACGAATTGCAGCGCCAATGCCGACACCACCAGATCGAGCGAAGCATCGGCAAACGGCAAGGCTTCCTCGTCGGCCACGACCTGAAGCGATGACGCTTGCGTCATGACGGCCGGCGACGCGGCAATCATGGTGGCGATCTTGTCGTTGGCCGCCAGCACGCGTCGCAGCGCGTCGGTCACTGTCCCGAGATCGACGGCACGCTCGAACTGCCGCAGCACCACCGCCAGCCGCTCGCCCATCTCCTCGGCTACACGCTCGAGCAGAAACGTCGCCGGGCCGCCGGCGCGGGCGCGATCCTGCCGTGCGCGCAGCAGATTACGGTCGAATATGGTCGGGCTTTGCGACATCTGGTATCCTTGCAGCATGAACCAGTCTGTCTCGGCAAGCGGAGAACAGGCGGAGGCGCCCTCGCGCTTGGCAAAGGCGCGCGGCGGATTGCGCGCCGCATTACGCACCGTGCTCGATGCGGCGCTGCCGCCTTTGTGCCCGTCCTGCCGCGAACCGCTCGACGACGGTGTCGGACTATGCGCCACGTGCTGGTCGAAGCTGTCGCTGATCGAGCCGCCGTTCTGCGCCCGGCTCGGCATCCCCTTCACTTACGATCCCGGCCCCGGCCTGTTGTCGATGGAGGCCATGGCCAATCCGCCGGCCTATGACCGGGCGCGGGCGGCGGTGCGCTATGACGAGGTGGCGCGCAAGCTGGTGCTGGCCTTCAAATATGCCGACCGGCTGGATTTTGCCCCGATGATGGGGCGCTGGATGGCGCGCGCCGGTCGCGAACTGCTGACTGAGGCCGACGCGCTGATGCCGGTACCGCTGCA
>JAQSCR010000475.1 GCA_029945495.1 Pseudolabrys sp.
GCTGCCCGACAAGGTCGATTCCTTGAAGCTGTATCCGGCGGCCCTGGCCGCCGGCGTCGCCATCAATCCCGGGCCGGAATGGTCGACCGACAAGGCGCACAGCATCAGCCGCATCCGGCTGTGCTTTGCCAGTCCGTCGCATGACGAAATCCGCGCCGGCATCGCCGTGTTGGCGGAGGTCTGCCGCAAGGAATTCGGCGTGCCGGCGCGCAGCGGCAATATCGAACGGCGGGTCTGATCGTGGCGAGCGGGCAGCCGGGCATTCTGGCGATCTGGAATGATGTCGGCGCCGGCCGCGACGCCGACTTCGACACTTGGTTTCAGGGCGAGCATTTGGTCGAGCGGCTGAGCGTGCCCGGATTTCTGTTCGGCCGCCGGCATCAGGCAATTTCGGGCGCGTCGGCCTATTTCAATTTCTATCTGGTCGAGCGGCCGGAGGTGCTGACCTCAAAGCCCTATCTCGAACGGCTCGACAATCCGACGCCGATGACGACGATGATCATGTCGGACGTGTTCAAAAACATGAATCGGACCGTCTGCCACCGCGCGCTGCGGCGCGGCGCCATGCGCGGCGCCTATGCGGTCACCGTGCGTTTTAACGACCGGCCCGATGAGGCGGCGCTGGGCGGGCTGCTCGATCGCCTGCTGACCGATATCAAAATCGCCAGCGGCGAAATCTGGATCGTCGCGGACGGCGCGGGCCAGCCGGTATCACTGGAGGAAAAGATACGCGGCGGCGACAAGAAAATAAAAGGCGCGCTGATGGTCGACACGTTGCGGCAGGCGGATGCCGAGGCGCTCGGCGCGCGGCTGTCGAAAGAATTTCCGGCGAGCGAGGTCGGCGTGTTTCGCGTGCTATGCCAGCTCGGTCGCGGAACGGAATTTCAAACATGACGGTGGTTTCATAATGACGACGCTTGCAAACCTGGCGGAAAAAGTCGCCGCGCGCCTGATCGAGCGCAAAGCGACGATTGCCATTGCCGAATCCTCGACCGGCGGGCTGATCGCCGCGGCCTTGTTGGCTGTGCCCGGCGCGTCGGCGTACTTCGTCGGCGGCGCAGTGGTCTATACAAAGACCGCGCGGCTGGCCTTGCTCGGCATCACCGACGACGAAATGAAGGGCATGCGGGCCTCGACGGAAGCCTATGCGCTGCTTTGCGCGAAGCGCATTCGGGAGAAAAGTGCCACGACCTGGGGCTTGAGCGAAACCGGCGCCACCGGCCCTTCGGGCAATCGCTATGGCGATGCCGCCGGCCACACCTGCGTGGCGGTGACGGGTCCAGCCGAGAAGGCCGCGACACTGGAAACGGCAAGTGCCGACCGGCGGGCAAATATGGATGCTTTCGCCAGGCGCGGCCTCGAACTGCTGTTGGAAGCGTTGGCCGCCAAAGCCTGATCGCCGGCGCGCCGCCGGCAATTGGTGCTGGCACTCACGCTTTGTCCACACGCGCGGCATAGCAGCCCGGTGCCGCGAAATGCAGGTGCAGGTAAGCGGCGCGTGGATCGGCAAACAGCCGTTCGATCGCGGCTTCGACCGAGCGGCCATCGACGAGTTCAAAGCCAACCATCATGGCATTGGCGTCGAAGGCGCGCGCCGCCAGGGTGCGCAGCCGAAGCTGTTCGGGCACCCGGTCGATCTCGTCGTATTGTTCTTCGCCTTTGCGAACGAAGACCGCGAAACGCATACGATAAGGCGAGTCGACCGCGTGATGCTCGTAATTGACCAGCAGAAGCTCGTCGCCTTCGCACGAATCCGTGAGGCTGATCCGGCATGGGTAACCGGGCGTGCGATCGCCGGCGATTTGCCGCCGCACGCCTAGGCCTGCAAGTTCCGTGTCCGACAATTGAAACAGCGGCGCGAAAGTTTCCGCGGGAAGTCCGGAAATTCTGAAGCTCATGGTCGCTCTCCATTTTGCTGATGGAGAAAGATAGAGCGGGGAGGCGGGCCATTCCCACCCGATTTCTGCAGATAGGGAACTCACGCCGCCATCTGGCGCAGTTTCTTGATATCCAGAATTTTCAGCGAGCGGTCGGCAAATTCGATCAGCCGGTCGTGGCGGAAAGCGTTGATGACTTTGCTGACATAGACGGTGGTCAGCCCGGTCGCGTCGGCTATGTGGGTCTGGCGCAATGGAAACGCGATCGCGCCGTCTTCGACCTCGCCGGATTTTTCCAGCCGATTCCAAATGTCGAGCAGCAGGCGGGCAATGCGCCCGGTCGCCGTCCGCCGGCCGAGATCGGCGATCAACTGGTCGGCGCGGTTGCGCTCGCCATTATAGGCCGACAGCAATCTGTCGAAGATGCCGGGCGATACCATCATCGCGGCGCGCAATTGCGCCAGACCGAAAGTGCGGTAGCTGCCGCGCGTCACCGCGTCGATCGAGAGATGCAATTGCCGCTCGAACAGCAGCCGGCAGGTGACCAGTTCGCCAGGAACCAATATTGACAGAATCTGCCGGCGGCCGTTCGACAGTTTCATGGTGCTGGTCGCCCAGCCGTCGCAGATCACCGGCACGCCGGCCAAAGTCTCATTCTGATGGAAGATCGTGCGGCGTGCGGCGAATGTGCTCCTGGTCTGCGGAATTGCCGCGTGCCCGCCCGCATAAGGCTGCTCCAAACCCATCCCGATTAGGACAGCACACAGGCCGAGACCGCGCATGACGCAGCTTGTGCAGCCGGTCGTCTCGGTCGGAGGGCTCGATGATGCAATCATTGTCGCGCGACCGCCCCAGAGAGTCTTTTCTTCGTTGTAGCGAAGTTTTTTGTTCGCTTTGATAAAGCGATTTTATGTAGAGTTTTATGAATATGTTGGAAACCCGTCGTGGGCAATGAATTACACAAACTATTTTGCTATTTTTCTATTTTGTATATTTCATAATATCGCATAGCTGCGCACGCCGATGCGGACGCGATTAATGCGTGCATTCTGCCGGACGACGCGGATAGATTTAGTTTTTTAAATTGAGGTTCGAAGCGGCCTATTCGGCCGCTTCCGCCATCTCGGCGCGCATCTGCGCGCGCAGTTCGTCGATCAGCATCAGGCCCTTCGGCGTCTCGATATGCCAGAAGGTCCAGCCGTTGCAGGCGTCCAGTCCTTGCGCGACCGCACCGATGCGGTGGATCGAGCCGACCGTATCGCCGAGCGACACCGCGCCGTCAGCGCGGACGATGGCTTTGTAGCGCTTCTTGGAATCGGTGAGCCTGGCGCCGGGCGATACCAGGCCGCGCTCGATCAGCGAGGCGAAGGCGACGCGCGGGGCGTCGCGCACGGTGACAAACGGCGCGATCGACGGTGACGGTACCACCTGCATCCCGTCGATGCGTTTCATCGCCGCGCGGGCATATTTTTCTTCGCGCTCGATGCCGATGAAGCGGCGGCCGAGGCGCTTGGCGACCGCGCCGGTGGTGCCGGTGCCGTTGAACGGGTCGAGCACCAGGTCGTCGGGCTTCGAACTGGACAGAATGACGCGCGCCAGCAGCGCCTCCGGCTTCTGCGTCGGATGCAGCTTCTTGCCGTCGGCGCCCTTGAGGCGCTCGCCACCGGTGCACAGCGGGAAGGTCCAGTCCGAGCGCACCTGCACGTCTTCGTTGCCGGCCTTGAGCGCCTCGTAGTTGAACGTGTAGCCCTTGGCGTTGGCGTCGCGCGAGGCCCAGATCATGGTCTCATGGGCATTGGTGAAGCGGCGGCCGCGGAAATTCGGCATCGGATTGGTTTTGCGCCAGATCACGTCGTTGAGGATCCAGAACCCCATGTCCTGCATTATCGATCCGACGCGGAAAATATTGTGATAGGAGCCAATCACCCAGATCGTGCCGGCGGGCTTCAAGACGCGGCGGCAGGCCTTCAGCCATTCCTTGGTGAAGACGTCATAGGCGGCGAAACTGTCGAACTTGTCCCAGTCGTCGGTGACTGCATCGACATGCGAGTCGTCCGGGCGCTTGAGATCGTTGGCGAGCTGGAGATTGTATGGCGGGTCGGCGAACACCAGATCGACGGAGTTGGCCGGCAACTTTGCCATCTCGCTGACGCAGTCGCCAACGAGGATGCGGTGGAGTTCGGAGTTCTCTGAAACTCCACGGGGCGCCCGTGAGGGCGCCCCGCGACGCGACACTACCATGACTCAATACTCTGACTCAGGGACGACGCGGTCGGCAGACGCGGGACCTACAAACCGACAGGCGTGCAATATGGCTTCGCAAGGTGAAGAAACGGTTTATGCAAATGCCCATCTCCAGTCGGCAAAATCTGCCTATTTACCGGAGGTTAGCACTTGTTAACGGCGGCGGAATTTGGCCCGATTGGACGCCGCCGCAAAGCTACGCAATGATTGAATTTCGGTTCCAGGGAGGCGATTTGAATGCGTTGGGATGATTTCCGCCGAAGCGACAATGTCGAAGATGACCGCGATGGCGGTGGTGGCAGCGGCGGCGGCTTCGGCCTGCCGATTGGCGGTGGCGGTCTTGGCATCGGCACCGTCGTGGTGCTCGGCATCATCGGCTGGGCGCTCGGCATTGATCCGAGCGTGCTGATCGGCGGCGCCGAGATGGTCAACAACACACGCACGCAATATCAGCAGCCCACGCAGCCGCCGACCGGGCGCACCTCGAAGCCTTCCGACCAGATGGGCGATTTCGTCGCCGCGGTGCTCGGCAATACCGAGGACACCTGGATCAAGGTGTTTCAGGAAGGCGGCCAGACCTATCGCCCGCCGCGTCTGCGTCTGTTCTCCGGTCAGGTGCAGGGCGGCTGCGGCGCTGCGACAGCGGCGAGCGGCCCGTTCTATTGTCCGACCGACCGGCGCATCTATCTCGACACCTCGTTCTTCAACGACATGCGCGTGCGTTTCAAAGGCTGCAGCGGCAAGGCTTGCGAGTTTGCCGAGGCCTACGTGGTCGCGCACGAGGTCGGCCATCATGTGCAGAACCTGCTCGGCATTCTGCCGAAGGCGAACGAGGCGCAGCGCGCCGCCGGCAGCAAAGCGGCGGCCAATCGCATTCAGGTGCAGGTCGAACTGCAGGCCGACTGCTTCGCCGGCATCTGGGCCAATCAGTCCAACCAGCGCTGGAAGTCGATCGAGCCGGGCGACGTCGAGGCGGCGTTGCAGACGGCGGCGGCAATCGGCGACGACCGATTGCAGAAACAGTCGCGCGGCTATGTCGTGCCGGATAGTTTCACGCACGGTTCGTCGGAGCAGCGCCAGCGCTGGTTCACCGCCGGGCTGAAGGCCGGCAAGGTCTCGGCCTGCAACACCTTCGCGGCCAACGCACAGTTGTAATTGTAGAGGATCATGCGATGCCCGGTATCGACGACAGCCGACAATTCGTGCCACTCAAGATCGCGGTGCTGACCGTCTCCGACACCCGCGAACTGGCCGACGACAAATCCGGCAATACGCTGGTCGAGCGGATTCGCGCCGCCGGTCACGGCGTCGCCGAGCGCTCGATCGTCAAGGATGAGGTCAGCGAGATCCGCCGCAAGGTGAAGGCGTGGATCGACGACAAGTTCATCGACGTCGTGATCTCGACCGGCGGCACCGGCTTCACCGGCCGCGACGTCACGCCGGAAGCGGTCGAGCCTTTGTTCGAGAAACGGATGGACGGGTTCTCTACTTTGTTCACGATGGTCAGCTATCCGAAGATCGGCACCTCGGCGATCCAGACCCGCGCCACCGCCGGCGTCGCCAATTCGACTTATATCTTCTGCCTGCCGGGCTCGCCCGGCGCCTGCAAGGACGCCTGGGACGACATCCTGGTGCACCAGCTCGATTACCGCTACCGGCCGTGCAATTTCGTCGAGATTTTGCCGAGGCTGGACGAGCACATGCGCCGGCCGAAGGCCCAGGGCGCAACGGCGTAGCGACCGAATGCGGTCAATAGCCTGAAAAGAATTTCGCGGTGCGCTTGGCCGCGCAGCCGTTTGGCATTCGCCACATGGAAGGCGACCGGGAGGGTGGCCGGCTCAGGCCGCCGCGACGTCATAACTCCATATCCCAGAACTCGGCGACAACATCCTTGCTCCATGAATGCCGGTTCTCGCTTGAAGTCAGAGTGAAGCCGGCTTTCTGGTAGATTTGCCGCGCGGCGGTGAGGATGCTGTGCGTCCACAAGGTAATTTTCGTGTAGCCGGCCTGGCGCGCGAAGGTGACACATTCGTCGGTCAACTGCACGCCGACGCCGAGCCCGCGCGCCTTGGCATCGACGATCAGGAGGCGGATGCGCGCAGTGCCGGGCTGCTCGTCTTTCACCAGCATCACCGAGCCGACATTCTCGCCGTTCAACTCGGCAATCCAGCAGCGCTCGCACGATGGGTCGTTGCTGTTGACGAAGTCGGCGACGATCTGCGCGCACAGGCCTTCGAATGGCTCGCCCCAGCCATATTCTCGGGCGTAGGTTTCGGCGTTGCATGAAACGATCCAGCCGAAGTCGCCATGCCGCGGCGGGCGCAGGGTGACGCTCTCGCGCGGGGCCGGCGCGCCTTCCAGCAAGGTCTCGATCGTTTGCATCGCCTTGACGAGTTGCGCCTGCTTGCCGGCGTCGAGCTTGGCCAGCATCGCGGCGACGTCGCTCTGCGACCGCTCTTCGGCCGGCGCATAGACCTTGCGGCCTTTGGCGGTCAGCGCGAGGTGGCTCTGGCGCGCGTCGGTTTTCGAGGTCGTGCGGCTGACCAGACCACGCTTTTCGAAATCGCGTAGCACGCGCGACAGATAGCCGGCGTCGAGATCGAGTTCGCGGGCGATGTCGCTGGCGGTCGGCCCATTGCCTTGCGCCAGTTCGTACAGCACGCGCATTTCGCCGAGCGAGTAGGGGCTGTCGAGAAAGTTCTTCCGCAGCACGCCGATCTGGCGCGTGTAGAAGCGGTTGAAGCGGCGCACGGCACTGACGCGGTCTGTGTCCGGGTGATCGGTTTTCATGACCCGGCCAGCGTCGGACAGATAGTTGATAAAGTCAAGTATCTCTTAGGAGGTGATTCTTGCCCCGGCGCTCAGCATCGTGATCCGCCGCCGGCCAAGTTGGCGCAACACGGCGGCCTCGGGTGCCGGGCAGTCGGGATGGCCGCCCAGCGCGTCGTAGAAACGGCGGGCTATCAGCAGTCCCTGCTCGGGGCGGGCGCCGCCGCCGACCATCACCCGCAGCAGTGCCAGCACTTCCGATAGACCCGGCCGCATCAGATCGGCGGCGCCGGGCGGGCGAAACACCGCTGCCCGCGCGGCGCCTTCGAGCCGGCTGGTCGCCTCCATGAAACGCTCGGCGGCTTCGATCCAGCCCGGCTCCGGCACGCAGCCGGGACGCAGGAACATCAGCCAGGGCGTGCGCGTGCTGGCCGCGGCCTGCCTCAACCGCGCGCCCAGCGTCGCTTCCGAACGAATGAAGCGGCAACCGGCGATATCGGCCACTTGTTCGGTGTCGTCGCTGGAACCGGCATCGATCACCACCACCTCGCTGACAAGCCCGGTCATCGCCCCCGGCACCAGCGCAGCCAAAGTCGGCACTAAAAGGCGCTCCGATTCGTGGGTGGCGATGACGACGCTGATCATGGAACTACCGGCCTGTGGAAGGATTGCCACCATATCATGTGGGATTTGGAATTCGCCCCACGAGATCGGCCGGCAAACGCCCGAATCGGTGAATTCTAAAAATTGTTCTTGTTATGTTCACATCCAATCACTAGGTTGCGCCCATGGCTAGATCAACATCTGCCTTGAAACACCCGCCGGTGTCGCCCGGTTTTGCCGACCGAGTCTCGGAGCTGCCCTCCGCGCCGGCGGGTGTCGCAATTTCGCAAGCCGGCGTTCGTGTCGACGACGCCACCGGCCTGCTCGGCGTCGTCGTCGAGCACGAGCGGCGCAAGGGCCGCGGCGCCCACTCGAACGCGTCCGGCCGCTACGAGCCTTTGGCGCGCATCGCCTTCGACGACGGCTGGCGCACGCTCGACGAACTGCCGGCGTTCAAGACCACGGTGCAAACCGACGCTACCCGCAAGATCATCACTCGTAACTCTTCGCCCGATATCGGCTTCGACCGTTCGATCAATCCCTATCGCGGCTGCGAGCACGGCTGCGTCTATTGCTTCGCGCGGCCGACCCACGCCTATCTCGGCCTGTCGCCCGGGCTCGACTTCGAATCCAAATTGTTCGTCAAGCCGGAGGCGGCCGAGCTTCTCGAAAAGGAACTGGCGTCGCCGAACTATTCGCCGAAGGTGATCGCCATCGGCACCAACACCGATCCGTATCAGCCGATCGAGCGGCGCTACAAGGTCATGCGCCGCATTCTCGAAGTGCTCGACCGCGCCGGCCATCCGGTCGGCATCGTCACCAAGTCGGCGCTGGTGCTGCGCGATCTCGACATTCTCGCGCGCATGGCCGAGCGCAACCTCGTCAAGGTCGCGCTGTCCGTCACCACGCTCGATCCCGAACGGGCGCGCAAGATGGAGCCGCGCGCGGCGACGCCCATGCGGCGGCTGGAAACCCTGCGCCGCCTGTCGCAGGCCGGCGTGCCGACCACGGTGATGGTGGCGCCGATCATTCCGGCGCTCAACGACAGCGAGATCGAACGCATTCTCGACCGGGCGCAGGCCGCCGGCTGCAAGGAGGCCGGCTACGTGCTGCTGCGCCTGCCGCTGGAAGTGCGCGACCTGTTCAAGGAATGGCTGGTGGCGAATTATCCCGACCGCGCCAATCACGTGTTCAAGCTGATCCGCGATATGCGCGGCGGCAAGGACTACGACGCGGAATGGGGCACGCGCATGAAGGGCACCGGGCCCTATGCCTGGCTGATCGGGCGGCGCTTCGAAGTGGCTTGCGAAAGGCTCGGCCTCAACACCGCCAAGCTTCAGCTTTCGACCGAACACTTCCGCCATCCCAGACCGGATGACGCACAACTCAGTCTGTTTGCCTCATGACCGATCCGCAAGCCATCTTGTCGCTGGTGACGCTCGGCGTTTCCGATTTGAACCGCAGCATAGCCTTTTATGAAGCGCTCGGCTTTGTGCGCAAGGCCGAGAGCACCGACGGCGTCGGCTTCTTTCAGGCCGGGGCCTGCGCCATCTCGGTGTTCCCGTCGCATGAATTGGCGAAGGACGCCAATATCGGCTTCAAGGATTTATCGCCGGCGTTTCGCGGCGTGTCGCTGGCCTGGAATTGCCGCTCCAAGACGGAAGTCGACGCTGCCATCGACCGCGCCTTTCGCGCCGGCGCTACGATCCAGAAGTCGGCGGAAGATGTCTTCTGGGGCGGCTATTCCGGTTATTTCTTCGACCCCGACGGCCATCTCTGGGAAGTCGCGTACAATCCGCATTTCCCGCTGAGCGACGACGGCCGTTTGCAGTTGCCGAACTAGCCGCGCAAGCTGCCGCTCTATTTGATGGTCAAGCCGACTGCCTTGACCATCGTGCCCCATTTTTCCACTTCGGCTTTGAACATGGCGTCCGCTTGCGCCGGCGTGCCGAAGATCGGATCGAAGCCGATCTTGGTCAGCTTTTCCTGGATGTCCGCCGATTTGATGGTTTCGTTGATCGCGGTATTCAAGGTCGCGACAATCTTCGCATCGGTCTTGGCCGGCGCGAAGACGCCGACCCAGGACGCGGCGGCGTAGTTCGGGAAGCCCTGCTCGGCAAAGGTCGGAACGTTCGGCACCACGCCCGCGCGCTTCTCGCCGGCGATGGCGAGCCCCTTGAGCTTGCCGGCGGCGATCTGTGCCGCTGCGCCGCCGCCCAGCGTCGTCGCCCACACATCGATCTGGTTGCCGAGCGTCGCGTTCATCGCCGGCGCGCCGCCCTGGAAGGGGATATGCGTCGCGCCGATCTTGGCGAGCACCTTGAAGAAATATTCGGCCTCGATATGCGATCCGCTGCCGACGCCGGCCGAGCCGAAATTGATCGGCTTGGTCTGCGCCGCCTTGATCAGGTCGGTCAGGCTGTTGGCTGGATTGCTCGGGCTGGTCACCAGCGCTTCCGGGCTTGAGGCCGTGATCGCCACGGTCGTCAGGTCGCGCGCCGAGAATTGCTTGGTGTCGCGCAAAGTCTCGTTGATGGCGAGCGCCGTGGTGGTGACCAGCAGCGTGTAGCCGTCGGGCGCCGCATGGGCGACCGCCGCCGCGGCGATGTTGCCGCCGGCGCCGCCGCGATTTTCGACGACGACGCTCTGATGCAGGCGCTCGCCCACACCTTGGGCGATGAACCGCGCCAAGGTATCGGCGACGCCTCCCGGCGCGAAGGCGACGATGATCGTGATCTTGCCGGAGGGATAAGTGTCAGCCGCGCTCACGGGGGATGCGAGCGCCAAAAGAGCCGCCGCGGCAATCGCGCATCGGAAATGAGATCGAATGGGCAAAATTCGAATGGGCAAAATTCGAATGTGCATGTGCGCTTCCCCTGGTGCTTCTTGTCGGCGCTCTCGCGGCGCATGAGATCGATTAGTCCATTCCTGTCATGAGGACAAGGAATCGACGCCCGATATCGTGACGGCGCCGGCGCGACGTGCCTGATCCAATCCCTGGATTTCACAATGCAAAATCGCCGACATTGACTTCGCCGCTGGCGCGGGCGACTGCTCGGTCATGGCCCGCAAATCCAAAGCCGCTAAATCCCAAGCTGCCAAGCGGCTGCCGCTCAAGGAGCCGGTATTGCGCCCGACCTTCCGGCGCGAGCGCCGCGCGCTCAATGCCGGCTTTTTCCCGGTGGCCGGTTGCGACGAGGCGGGCAGGGGACCTTTGGCCGGGCCGGTGGTCGCCGCGGCGGTGATCCTCGATCCGGCCCGCATCCCGCGCGGGCTTAACGATTCCAAGAAGCTCGACGCTGCGAAGCGAGAGGCGCTGTACGAAAAGATTTGCGCCAGCGCGCAGGTCGCGGTCGCCTTCGGTTCGATCGAGCGCATCGACCGCGACAATATCCTGCAAGCGTCGCTTTGGGCGCTGACGCGCGCGGTCCAGTCGCTGCCGGTGCGGCCCAGGCTCGTCTTCGTCGACGGCAATATAAAGATCGACTGCGGCTGCGACTGCGAAGCGGTGGTTTCGGGCGATGCGTTGCTGCTGTCGGTGGCGGCGGCGTCGATTATCGCCAAGGTCACGCGCGACCGGCTGATGGCGCGCATCGGCCTGGCCTATCCCGGCTATGGCTTCGAGCGCCACATGGGCTATGGCGTGCCGGAGCATGTCGCGGCGCTCGAGCGCCTCGGGCCGACGCCGCATCACCGCAGGTCGTTTGCCCCAGTGGCGGCCCGGTTCGCCGCCATGCAGGCCGAAGTGGGTATTGTCGCGGTATAGGCTCCGGCGGACGTGTTGCCACTTTAGCCGCCGTTCTCTATTCCCTTCTTGTCCCTCCCCTTTCAGGGGAGGGATAAAGATATTGCCGCGGGCCCATGCATCACGTCTCTCTGATCATCGAATTCTTGCGCGGCCGGCCGTCGCTGGTGTTCTGGGGCGTGGCGTTGACGCAAGCGCTGCTGTGGACGTTCATACCGGCGGTGTTCTACAGCGCGCCGCCCGGTGATGTGCCCCTTCTCCTGGCCATCGGTCATGAATTCGTGCTCGGCAGCTATCTCGGCCCGCCGCTGGCGTTCTGGCTGGGCGAGATCGCCTTCCGCCTCGGCGGCATGCTCGGCCTTTATGCGTTGGCGCAGGCCTGCATCGTCACCGCGCTATGGGCGGTGTTCACGCTCGGCCGCTCGGTGATCGGCACCCGCCACGCCGTGCTCGGCATCCTGCTGATGGTCGGCATCGCCACCTTCACGGTGCCGTCGCCGGAATTCTCACCAGCCGTGCTGGCCGCGCCGCTCTGGGCTTTGGCGCTGCTGCACTATTGGCGCGCCGTCGGCCTGTTCAAGCGCGGCGCCTGGTTCCTGCTGGCGCTCGATCTCGGGTTGCTGCTGCTGGCGAATTATATCGGCGTCATCCTGCTTGGCCTGCTGATTGTGTTCACGCTTGTCACCGCGCGCGGCCGCC
>JAQSCR010000476.1:0-9747 GCA_029945495.1 Pseudolabrys sp.
GTCTGCTCGCTGGAACCCGAGGAAGGCGAGCAGCAGATCGCCGCTTTGCTGGCGCGCGATCCGCGCCTGGCGCGCAAGCCGATCCAGCCAGCGGAGGTAGCCGGCCACGCCGAATTCATCACCGCCGACGGGGCGTTGCGGACTTTGCCGCAATATCTGCCCGATCCCGATCCGCACTGGGCCGGGCTCGACGGTTTTTATGCCGCCCGACTGGTCCGCCAGGTTCCGTGAACAGGCGGTATAGAATGCAGCGGAAGCAGCGGACGTATTGGCCGAAAGTCGACCCTTCGTTATCGTGCGGATTACGCGCGGGAATCGGACCGCGTTGCCGGGGGTGAACAACTCAATGACGCGGGTGTCCGTCGGCGAACGAGCCAGATTGTCTGTGCTGATCGGCCGCCGGGCTTTCCGCAGCCTCATCGGAGGCATGAGCACGCATCCGCTGATGCGCTGGCGCTTCGGCTCGACCAAGACCGACCGGCTGGTTATCGCCCCGCAGGATCTGCGTACCGCCGATGCCACCCGCGCCGCCGAAATCTATGCCGGGCGCTTTGCCTTCGCCGGCAAGGTGGTGATCTGCGACAGGCGGACACCATTCGAGATGACGCCGCCGTCCGACGAATGGGCGAACATCCTGTTGAGCTTTGCCTGGCTGCGGCATCTGCGCGCCGCCGATTCGGCAATCACCCGCGCCAATGCGCGCTCGCTGATCGACGACTGGATCAACGAGCAGGGCAGCTGGCATCCGGTCGGCTGGCAACCGGAAATTCTCTCGCGTCGGATCATCTGCTGGCTCAGCCAGTCGCCCTTCGTGTTGCAGGACGCCGATGCGCGCTTCTATCGCCGCTTCATCCGCAGCCTGTCGCGACAGGTGCGCTATTTGCGCCGCAATCTCAATGAATGCCGCGAAGGCCTGCCGCGCCTGCAGGCGCTGATCGCGCTGACCTTCGCGGCCTTGTGCCTGCAAGACCTGTCCGGCCAGTTGCGGCCGACGGCGCGCCGGCTGATCGAGGAATTGCGTGCGCAGGTGCTGCCCGACGGCGGCCATATCAGCCGCAATCCGGGCGCACTGATCGAGATCCTGATAGACCTGTTGCCGCTGCGGCAGTTGTTCTCCGCGCGCAATCTGCAGCCGCCGCAGGCGATCAACAATGCTATCGACCGCATGATGCCGATGCTGCGCTTCTTTCGGCATCCCGACGGCAATTTCGCGCAGTTCAATGGCATGGGGCCGACGCCGGTCGATCTGCTGGCGACCGCGTTCGCTTATGACGACGCGCGCGGCTCGCCGGTGTCGAACGCGCCGCATTCCGGCTATCAGCGCATCGACGCCGGACCGACCGTGCTGCTGATGGACACCGGCCGGGCGCCGCCGGTCGCGGTCAGCCAGGAAGCCCACGCCGGCTGCCTGTCGTTCGAAATGTCGTGGAAGCAGCATCGGCTGGTGGTCAATTGCGGCCTGCCGGCGATGAACCGGGAAAACTGGCGGCAGGTGGCGCGCGCCACCGCAGCGCATTCGACCGTCACCTTCAACGACACCTCGTCATGCCGCTTTCTCGAATCGAAATCGGTGCGCCGCCTGCTCGCCGGCACGCCGATCGTCGCCGGCCCGCACAACGTCAAGGTCGACCGCGACGATGCCGACAGTGCGAGCTTGACCGCGTCGCACGACGGCTATGCCGGTGACTTCGGCGTCGTGCATGCGCGCAGCGTTCGCGTGAGCGCCGATGGCGGCACGGTCGATGGCGAGGACAGTTTTCTGCCGGCCGACGGCCATGCCATCCCGGCCCGCAGCGCCGACGAATATGCCGTGCGCTTCCACCTGCACCCGGCGGTCAAGGCCAACCGGCTGTCGGAAGGCCGCGGCGTCATTCTGCTGCTGCCCGACAAGGAAGTGTGGACCTTCGCCAGCCAGGGCGAGGCCGTGCATGTCGAGGAAAGCGTCTATCTCGCCGGCTCCGACGGCCCGCGCCGCGCCGTGCAGATCGTGATCTATGGCCATGCGCGGGAAACCCCCAAAGTGCGCTGGAGCTTCCGCCACACCCCGCCGGCCACGCACGGGGCGAAGCCGGACCGGGCCGACGAGCCGGAATTGCCGCTGTGATTTCGCCCACCTTTCCCCTTGCGAAGTGGGGCGGCGGGCGACATTAAGGGCGGATGACCAGCCATCCACGCCGCATCACCCGCGCTTTGCTGTCGGTTTCCGACAAGACCGGCCTGGTCGAATTCGCCAGGGCTTTAGCCGAATTCGGCGTCGATCTGGTCTCCACCGGCGGCACCGCCAAGGCGTTGAAGGATGCCGGGCTCGATGTCGCCGATGTTGCCGACCTCACCGGCTTTCCCGAAATGATGGACGGCCGCGTCAAGACGCTACACCCGGGCGTGCATGGCGGCTTACTGGCGATCCGCGCCAACAAGGAACACGTCGCCGCGATGCAGGCGCACAAGATCAAGCCGATCGATCTGCTGGTCGTGAATCTCTATCCGTTCGAGGAAACCGTCGCCAAGGGCGCGGACTACGACGATTGCATCGAGAACATCGATATCGGCGGACCCGCGATGATCCGCGCCGCCGCCAAGAACCACGCCGACGTCACCGTGGTGGTCGAAGCTACCGACTATGCCGCCGTGCTCGACGAGTTGACCGCGCATGCCGGCATGACCTCGCTCGAGTTGCGCCAGCGCCTCGCGGCGAAAGCCTATGCGCGCACCGCTGCCTATGACGCGGCGATCTCGAACTGGTTTGCCGAAACGCTGAAAGACGATGCGCCGGACTATCGCGCCTTCGGCGGAAGGCTGGTGCAGCCGTTGCGCTATGGCGAGAACCCGCATCAGAGCGCGGCGTTCTACAAGACGCCGGGCGCGCGGCCGGGCGTCGCCTCGGCCCGCCAGATGCAGGGTAAGGAGCTATCCTACAACAACATCAACGATACCGACGCGGCCTATGAATGCGTCGCCGAATTCGACGCCAAGCGCACGCCGGCTTGCGTCATCGTCAAGCACGCCAATCCTTGCGGCGTCGCAGAAGGATCGAGCCTGCTGGAGGCTTATAAAAAGGCGCTCGCCTGCGATTCGACGTCGGCTTTCGGCGGCATCGTCGCGCTTAACCGCACGCTTGATGTCGAAGCGGCGCGCGCCATCACCGAGATTTTCACCGAAGTCATCATCGCGCCGGACGCCACCGAAGAAGCCATTGCCATTGTCGCGGCAAAGAAGAATCTGCGGCTATTGCTGGCCGGCGGCCTGCCCGATCCGCGCGCCAATGGATTGACGGTGAAATCTGTGGCCGGCGGTCTGCTGGTGCAGTCGCGCGACAACGCGGTGGTCGACGATATGGCACTCAAGGTCGTCACCAAGCGCGCACCGACCGCGACTGAGCTGAACGATTTGCGCTTTGCCTTCCGGGTCGCCAAGCACGTCAAGTCGAACACCATCATCTATGCCAAGGACCTCGCCACCGTCGGCATCGGCGCTGGCCAGATGAGCCGCGTCGATTCGGCACGCATCGCCGCGCGCAAGGCCGAAGACGCCGCCAAGGAATTGGGACTCGCCGCGCCGATGACCAAAGGTTCGGTCGTCGCCTCCGACGCGTTCTTTCCGTTTGCCGACGGTCTGCTGGTGACGATCGAAGCCGGCGCCACCGCCGTCATTCAGCCCGGCGGCTCGATGCGCGACAACGAGGTGATCGAGGCCGCCGACAGACACGGCATCGCCATGGTGTTCACCGGCACGCGGCATTTCAGGCATTAGACCGCTTTAGCTACCGCCTTAGCCTCTCCGCCGTCATGGCCGGGCTTGTCCCGGCCATCCCGATTAACGAAACTCGGGGCATGCGACGGTTCTTCGTCTACATCCTCGCAAGTCGGCCGGGCGGCGCCATTTACGTTGGCGTCACCAGTAATTTGATTCGGCGCGTTTACGAACACAAACAGGGCGTCGTACCGGGCCATACAAAGCGCTATCAAATTAACAAGCTCGTATATTTCGAAGAATACTCTTCCGCGTACGACGCGCTGCAGCGTGAAAAGAACATGAAGCATTGGTCGCGTGTCTATAAGACGCGTCTAATCCTTCAAATGAACCCGACGTGGCGAGACTTGTATGATGAGATCGCCAACTAGTCTGCCCGCCTAAGCGAGATGGCCGGGACAAGCCCGGCCATGACAGAGTTTTGGGAATCTTTCTTCGCCTTACTCCCGCGCCAAATCCCCTAAGAGACTCGCCGCCACCGACAGCTTCGACAGCGTCAGCCCGGAGCCGGCGATTTCGTGGATCGCCGCGCGGATGCGTTCGACCTCCGCCTGGCGCGGCTTGACCCATTGCTCCACCGCGCCGGCGCCGGCAGCGCCGGTGGCGACCATCGCCGCGGTCAGCCGGCGTTCGGCATCTCCAATCGAATCGACCGCGCGGTCGAGCGCGAGGCGATCGAAATAATCCGACACGACGATGCCGGGCACCGCCGCGGCGACGCGATCGAGCTGGAAGAAGGCTTCGGTGGCAAAATAAGTCGCGGTCACTTCGCTGACCGGCTTCTTGGCGCGATCGGCCACCTGGACGATGTCGGTCGCGGCCTTCAGCAAAGCGAGGTTGGCGATTCTGCGCGCCAGCGCTTCCGGCACGCCGCCGCGACTGAGGCTCGCGACGCGGTGATCGCGCGCGGCCAAACCTTGCGTCGACAGCGCGCCATCGAGCGCGGCCTCGACCTGGGCGATGCCGTCGCGGAAATGCGCGACGATCGTCTCCAGTCCCTGCTTGAGATCGACATTGCGCAGGAACCAGACCAGCCTGTCGAGCAAAAGATTTTGTACCGCGGCGTACAGCGACAGTTGCGTCTTGCCCGGCAATTTGTTGTCGAGCGCATCGATCTCGCCATTCAAGCCGATCAGGTCGTAGCTGTTGCGCACCGCCGCGAAAGCCGCGGCAATCGAGGCTGGCGTGGCGCCGGTCTGGTCGGCGATGCGCACGATCAAGGTCGCGCCGCCGCGATTGATCATCGAATTGGTCAGCTGCGTGGCGATGATCTCGCGCCGCAGCCGGTGCACGTGCAGCGCCTCCGGATATTTCTCCGACATCACCTTGGGGAAATAGCGGCCGAGCTCACGGCCGAGATACGGATCGTCCGGCACCGAACTATCGAGCAGTTCGTTGTAGAGCGTGAGCTTGGCGTAGGCCAACAGCACCGCCAGCTCCGGCCGCGTCAGCGGCTGGTCGCGCTTGCGCCGCTCGGCAATCGCCATTTCGTCCGGCAGATATTCGACCGCGCGATCGAGCAGGCCCTGCTTCTCCAAAGTCTGCATCAGGCGCTGCTGGAAGCCGAGATCCTCCAGGCCACGCCGCTGCGCCAGCGAGATCGCCAAAGTCTGCTGGTAGTTGTTGCGTAATACCAGATGGCCGACCTCCTCGGTCATCGCGGCCAACTGCACGTTGCGCTGTTCAAACGTCATCTTGCCCTCGCGCACCGGCACCGACAGCGCGATCTTGATATTGACCTCGACGTCGGAGGTGTTGACGCCGGCGGAATTGTCGATGGCGTCGGTGTTGAGCCGGATGCCGTTAAGCGCCGCCTCGATGCGGCCGCGCTGCGTCATGCCGAGATTAGCGCCCTCGCCGACGACCTTGACGCGTAAGTCGGAACCCTGGATGCGGATCGCATCGTTGGCGCGGTCGCCGACCGCCTCGTCGGTTTCGCCGGAAGCCCGCACATAGGTGCCGATGCCGCCGAAGAACAGCAGGTCGGCCGGCATTTTCAGGATGGCCTTCATCAAGGCTTGCGGCGTCACGCTTTCGGGAACGCCGATGATCTTCTGCGCTTCCGGCGACAGCTTTATCTCCTTCGACGCGCGCGGGAAAACGCCGCCGCCTTTCGAGATCAGCGATTTGTCGTAGTCCTGCCAGCTCGAGCGCGGCAGCGCGAACAGCCGCTTGCGCTCGGCAAAAGCCGCTTTCGCATCGGGATCGGGATCGATGAACATATCGCGATGATCGAACGCCGCCAGCAGCCGCGTGGTTTCCTCGCGCAGCATGCCGTTGCCGAACACGTCGCCCGACATGTCGCCGACGCCGACGGCGGTGAACGGCGTCACGCCGATGTCGATGTCCATCTCGCGGAAGTGGCGCTTGACCGATTCCCAGGCGCCGCGCGCGGTGATGCCCATCACTTTATGATCGTAGCCGACCGAACCGCCGGAAGCGAAAGCGTCGCCGAGCCAATAGCCGTGTTCGATCGCCAGCGCATTGGCGATATCGGAGAAGGTCGCAGTGCCCTTGTCGGCGGCGACGACGAGATAGGGATCGTCGCCCTCGTGCCGCACCACGCAGTCGGGCGGAATAATGCTGCCGTCCGGCGCGTAATTGTCGGTGATGTCGAGCAGCGTCGAGATGAACAGTTTATAAGTCGCGATGCCTTCGGCCTGCACCACGTCGCGCGATGCGCCCTTCGGCATCAGCTTCGGCACGAAGCCGCCTTTGGCGCCGACCGGCACGATCACCGCGTTCTTGACCTGCTGCGCCTTCACCAGCCCTAAAATCTCGGTGCGGAAATCCTGCGGCCGGTCGGACCAGCGGATGCCGCCGCGCGCCACCTTGCCGAAGCGCATATGCACGCCCTCGACGCGCGGCGAATAAACGAAGATTTCGTAGAGCGGCCGCGGCAGCGGCATTTCGGTGAGCTTGCCACTTTCGAACTTGATGGCGATCTGCGCCTTGACGTGGCCGCTCGCGTCGACCTGATAGAAATTGGTGCGGATCGCCGACTGCACCGCGTTGACGAACAGACGTAAGATTCGATCCTCGTCGAGACTGTCGACTTTCTCCAGCTCCTCCTCGATGCGGGCGGAGATCTCCTGCTGCTTCTCGTTGCGCGCCTTGGCCGCCTCATCGCGCGGATCGAAGCGCGCGTGAAACAGCGCGACCGTATCGGCGGCGATTGGCGCGTGCTTGACCAAGGTCGCCCACATGTAGTCCTGCGAATAGGGCACACGAATCTGGCGCAGATAGCGCGACAGCGTGCGGATCAGCGCCACGTCGCGCCAGGCGAGCCCGCCGAGCAGAGTGAGCGCGTTGTAGCCGTCGTTCTCGGCGCCGCCGCGCATCACCATCAGGAACGCTGCCTCCAGCCGCGCCTTGCTGTCCTCAAGATCGATTGCCGCGCCGTCGTGCCGCTCCAGCAACATGTCGTGGAACCAGACGCCCGGCGAGCCCGCCGGCTCGATGTGATAGGTGCGCTCGTCGACCACGCGAAAACCCATGTTTTCCAGCACCGGAACGCGTTCCGACAAAGGCAGCGGGCGGGCAAGGCTCCACACCTTGAGGCCGAGCTCGCGCTGTTCTTCCTCAAGCCGGTGATGGAAATCGACGCCGAGCGGCCGCGTTTCGGTCAACGATTCGATGACGCGGATATCGCCGGCGGCAACCGCCGGAGAATAGAGGTCGTGATAGCCGGCACTGAAGGCTGCGCGATAGCGGCCGAACAGATCGCGCGCTTTGTCGGGTGCGTTGACCAGCGCCAGCGCGCCCTGCAGCCCGTCGGTCCAGCTGCGGACGATGTCGGCGATTTCCTGCTCGAGCCGTTCGCGCGCGATATCCGGCGTCTTGCCGCCGGAACGGCCGATGATGAAATGCACCCGCACCAGCGGCCCTTCCGGGAAAAACGGATAGAACGAAGAAACACGGCCGACGAAGGCGGTCGCCAGATAATCGCCGATCTTGACGCGGATGGCGCTGTCGTAACGCTCGCGCGGAACGAACACCAACACCGACACGAAGCGGTCGAAACGGTCGCGCCGTGCCAGAACGCGCACGCGCGGCCGCTCGTCGAGCTGCAGGATCGCCAGCGCGAACTCGTACAGCGAGTTCTCGTCGACCTGAAACAATTCGTCGCGCGGATAATGCTCCAGCACGTTGGCCAAAGCTTTGCCGGAATGGCTGCTGGTGCCGAAGCCGGCGCGCGCCTCGATCGCCGCGATCTTGCGGCGCAAATAGGGAATGCTGTGCGCGTTGCGGGTATAGGCGGTCGAGGTGAACAGGCCGACGATGCGGTGCTCACCGATCAGGTTGCCGGCGGCGTCGAAACTCTTGACGCCGATATAATCGAGATAGACGCGCCGGTGCACGTGCGCGTGGATGTTCGCCTTGGCGATGATCAGCGGCCGCGGCTCGTTCAGAAACGCCATGATTTCCGGGGTTATTTCGAGCAGCTCGCTGCCGCGGCGCAAGACACGCAGATCGCGCGACCGCATGATGCCGAGGCCGCTTGCGAAATCCGGCTGCAGCGACTGGCCGGTGACCGTGTAGTCGCGCACGCCGAGAAACGTGAAATTATCGGCCAGCAGCCATTGCAGGAACTGGATGGCTTCGGCGATCTCGTCCACCGCCAGCGGCGGCGGATTGGTCTTGAGCTCGGCGACGATGCCGTTGACGCGCTCCAGCATCGGCCGCCAGTCCGCGACGGCGAGCCGCACCTCGCCCAGCACGCCTTCGAGCGCGGCGGTGAGGTCGGCGCGGGCGACGGCATCGATCGGCTCAACATGAATGTGAATGAAGCTTTCGCGGATGCCGCCGGGCGAGTCTGGCGCGCCGACCATCACCATGACGTCGCCGTCGCGGCCGACGCCGAGCACCGGATGCGCCACCAGACGCACGTCGAGGCGACGGTCGGCGATTTCGCCCATCACCGAATCGACCAGGAACGGCATGTCGTCATTGGTGACTTCAATAACCGTCACCGACTTGCGCTCGCCCGACGCGTGCAGCGGCACGGTTTCGCAGCGGATCTTGGTGGCGCCCGGCAGCCGCACCTTGAGATAGTCGAAGGCGCGCTCGGCGAGCCGGGCGAGATCCTCGGCGCCGTATTGCACCACGTCATCGGCCACCACGCGGCCGAAAAACTGCGCGACAAAGCTCGGCGGGATGTCGTTGCGGCGGCCGTATAGTATGACGCCAGCCTGCTCGATGATGGCGCGGGCGGCCGCTTCGCCGACGCGGCCGGAGGCTTGGGCACTGCTTTGGGCGCTGGTTTGGGGGCTGCCGGAGCCTTGGGCGGCTACATTATCGGGCACGGAAACCTCACCGGTTCTGACATTGTGCATGATCGTTTCCATGAACCGATGGGCAGCTTTCGACGACGGGACGCCCGGGAGAATCGACCGCGGCGGACGGTTTAAGTCTTCACCTTCCCGGGCAATCCGTCGAGAGCAAGGCCCATTTGCCGTCGTCCGCGTGACGGCGGCCCGCCGGTTCCGGTGCCCCGGTTAAGGCCCTGAATTAAAAGGCATAAGCCTACACTCGCGTGCGTATCGCGCCGCCGCGTAACCTTGTAGTCTTGAGGCGGGTGAGGAAATTCAAGGGACAATGGGAATGGCCAAACAAGCCGCGAAGCAACCCGCAAAGGAAGCCAAGGCTGGAATAGCAAAGGCTGGAATAGCAAAGGCCGCTGCCAAAGCCGGCGCAAAGCCCGCGGGCAAATCTGCGTCCGCCAAAGCCGTTCCGGCGGTCGCCGACGACGCACCGATCGTCGCGCTCAACCTGCCGGCCGGAAAGCTGTCGCCGGCGATGGCCGCCTATTTCAAGAAATGCCAGGACAAGCTCGGCTTCGTGCCGAACGTGCTGGCGGCCTATGCCTTCGACAACGCCAAGCTGGAGGCCTTTGTCGGCATGTACAACGACCTGATGCTGGGCGAGAGCGGCCTGTCCAAGCTCGAACGCGAGATGATCGCCGTCGCGGTGTCGTCGCACAACCGTTGCTATTAT
>JAQSCR010000476.1:9763-11844 GCA_029945495.1 Pseudolabrys sp.
AACCCGCTGCTCGGCGAACAGATCGTGATGAACTATCGCGTTGCGCGTCTGAACAAGCGCCAGCGGGCCATGCTCGACTTCGCGGTGAAGCTCACCGCCTCGCCGGGCAGCATCGAAGAAGGCGACCGCGAGCGCCTGCGCCGCGCCGGCTTCTCCGAGCGCGACATCTGGGACATCGCTTCCATCATCGGCTTCTTCAACATGTCGAACCGCGTGGCGTCGGCCACCGACATGCGGCCGAACGCGGTGTATCACGGACAAGCGAGGTGAGATGAGATTGTCGTCCCCGCGAAGGCGGGGACCCAGTAACCCCGGCATTTTCGTATCGCATTGACCGGGGTTACTGGATCCCGGCTCGCGCTTCGCTTGGCCGGGATGACACCGGAGTGATACGCTTCGTCATGCATCGCATCACGCGTACCTTTTCCTTACTCCTAGCCCTTCTCCTCAGCGTTTCGCTGGCGCTGGCGCAATCGACGCCGCAACTGGCCTCGACTCTTGCGACCATTCCGCAGGCACGCGGCATCCTCGGCCACAACGGCATGGTGGTGGCACAGGAGCGTATCGCCGCCCGCATCGGCGTCGAAATTCTCGACCGCGGCGGCAACGCCGTCGATGCCGCGGTCGCCGTCGGCTTCGCACTCGCCGTCACCTATCCGCGCGCCGGCAATCTTGGCGGCGGCGGTTTCATGGTGATCCATCTGGCGAAGGACGCTAAAAACAGCAACGCTCGCGATATTGCCATCGACTATCGCGAGACCGCGCCGGAAGCCGCCACCCCGACCATGTTTCTCGATGGCAACGGCAATCCCGATCCGGTCAAGTCGCGCGACTCCGGATTAGCCGTCGGCGTGCCGGGCACCGTCGCCGGGCTGGTGCTCGCGCATGACAAATACGGTTCCGGCAAGATGTCGCTCGCCGACCTGCTGGCGCCGGCGATAAGGCTGGCGCAGCAAGGTTTCGCGGTCGAGGACGACCTCGCCGATTCGCTGCCGGTCGCGGCCAAAAGGCTGGCGCGCTTTCCTTCGACCGCCGCCATTCTGTTGAAGAACGGCGGCCAGCCACTCGAGGCCGGCGATCGGCTGATCCAGTTCGATCTCGCCGATACGTTGAAGGCCATCGCGGCGCGAGGTCCGCGCGCGTTCTACGAGGGATCAATCGCCAAGAATATCGCCGACGCGGTGCGTCAGGCCGGCGGCATCATGACCGTGGAGGATTTGCAGAACTATCGCGCGATCGAGCGCCCGGTCGTGCGCGGCACCTATCGCGGCCGCACCATCGTGTCGATGCCGCCGCCGTCCTCCGGCGGCGTACACCTGATCGAAATGCTGAATATTCTGGAAGGCTACGACCTGCGCCATCTCGGCCGCGGCGACGAGGGCCTGCATTATTTCATCGAGGCGATGAAGCGCGCTTACGCCGACCGCGCCGTGTTCATGGGCGATCCGGATTCGGTGAAAATTCCGGTCGCCGGACTGATTTCGAAAAACTATGCCGCGAGCTTGCGCGCCGGCATCACCGCCAAAGCGACGTCGGCGGCTGAGATTCATCCCGGCAAACCGGACGAGTATGAAGGGCAGAACACCACGCATTTCTCCGTCATCGACCGCGACGGCAATGCGGTGTCGAACACCTATACGCTGAACTTCTCCTACGGCCTCGGGCTGATCGCCGACGGCACCGGCGTGCTACTCAACAACGAGCTCGACGACTTCACCGCCAAGGCCGGCGCCGCGAATGCCTATGGGCTGGTCGGCTATGCCGCCAACCTGCCGGGTCCGCACAAAAGGCCGCTGTCGTCGATGACGCCAACCATCGTTTTGCAGGACGGCAAGCCGCTGCTGATCACCGGCTCGCCCGGCGGCAGCCGCATCATTACCGCCGTGCTGCAGATCATTACTAATGTGCTCGACTTCCAGATGCCGGTCGCCGACGCGGTGACCGCGCCGCGCCTGCATCAGCAGTGGCAGCCGGAGGATGTCTATGTCGAGCCGGGCTTCGATCCGGCCGTGCTCGCGGCGCTTAAAGGCCGCGGCCACATCGTTACGCCGACGCGGCCCGGCACGTCGGCCAATTCCATC
>JAQSCR010000477.1 GCA_029945495.1 Pseudolabrys sp.
CGCGCGGTGTTGACGGCAACGAACATCAATGTCGCGGTCGCGAGAAACAGGCTCGCCACCACGAAGGCGCGAATCGCAGGCGTGTAGATATCTCGCATCGGCCCCTACCCGGTCATGGCCTCCGATAGGGGGCTGAGTCGCATTTGCGATCAATGATTCGAATCTCAGGCGCGTTCGATTTCCGCCTTGACCGCCGACAGCGACTCGGGCGTGTCGACATCGGTTAACGCCGCGGCGCCGACGACCGGCACTTCGACTACCGCTTCGGCATATTGGCCGATCAGGTGGCGCGCGCCGATATCGCCGCTGATCGCCATCAGATCGGCGAAGAATCGCCGCGACCACACCACCGGATTGCCGCGTCGTCCGTCGATCGACGGCACCACCACCAGCGCGCCGCGCTCCGGATCGAACGCCGCCAGCAATTTGTCGATCAGCCCGCTGTCGACCTGCGGCATGTCGCCGAGACAGACGATTGCCGCGTCGCTCTCTTCCGGCACCGCGCCGATACCAGCCTTCAGCGAACCGCCGAGGCCTTCGGCAAAATCCGGATTGTGCACGAAGCGCACCGCCAGACCGGCCAACGCCTGCTCAACCTTGTCGCGCTCATGGCCGGTGACGACGATCACCGGCTTAGCGCGCGAGGCGAGCGCCTGCTCGGTGGCGATCCGCACCAGCGGCTTGCCGCCGATCTCGGCCAGCATCTTGTTGACCGCGCCCATGCGCGTCGAGCGCCCGGCCGCCAGCACCACGGCCGCGACGCGGCGTCCCTTTTCCGGCGCCGGCTCGGAGCGCGGCTGCGGCCGCGTCACGATTTCCATCAGCAGGCCGCCGACGCCCATGCCGGTGATATCGTCGCGCGTCACCGGCAGACCGGCAAGAAGCCGCATCAACACCCAGTCGAAACCGTTTTCCTTCGGGCTGCGCGCGCAGCCGGGCGCACCGATCACCGCCTGCCCGTGCAACCGGCCGATCAGCATCAGGTTGCCGGGATCGACCGGCATGCCGAAATGCTCGATCGCGCCGCCGGCGGCTTCGATCGCCATCGGGATTACGTCGCGGCGGTCGGCAATCGCCGAGGCGCCGAATACGATCACCAGTTCGGCGCCGGCATTGCGCACCTCGTCGATGGCACGCGCCAGTACTTCCTGCTCGTGCGGGACGCGCCGCTCGGCAACGATCGTGGCGCCGGACGGCGCAATGCGCGCGGCGGTGATCTTGAGCGTCTTTTCGACGACTTTCGGCGCCAGCCCCGGCAGCAGGGTCGAGACGATGCCGATTCTGCGCACGATGTAGGGCGCAATGCGGATCACTGGCTTTGCCTTGGCGGCTTCCGCCACGGCACGGTCACGCGCGCCGGCCGACACGGCAAAGGGAATGATCTTGACGGTGGCGATCATCTCGCCTTCGACCACCGGTTTGTAAGCGGCTAGCGTGGCGATCGTCACCGCTTCGTCGATGCGGTTAATGCGATCCACCGCATCCTTGTCGACCACCAGCACACCGGAGGCCTGCGCGAACAGATTGCAGCGGCCGGTGAAGGCGCGGTCGGTGCGCGTGCCCTCGCCGGCGCTGGCGGCGGCGATCTCGGCGGCCGCCTGGTCTTCCGACACGTCGCCTGGCTCAACGCGCGCGACGACGATTTCGCCAACGCCCGCCGCTTCCAGCGCGACGATTTCCCTCTCGCCGATCACAGTGCCCTTCTTGAGCACCAGTTCACCCTGGCGGATCGAATGCACCGCGGTAGCGCCGAGCGCGTCCTTCGGGGCGAGCGGGCCGAACTTCATGCCGCTTCCGCCTTCGCCGTCCGCGCCGGCTTCTGGCGCAGCGACTGGACGATCTCGCCCATGATGGAGACCGCGATCTCCGACGGCGAGATCGCGCCGATGTCGAGCCCGATCGGCGCGTGAATGCGCGCCAAGTTGGCATCGGTCAGCCCGGCTGCCTTCAGCCGGTCATTGCGCTTGGCATGGGTCTTCTTGGAGCCGAGCGCACCGATGTAGAAACAGTCGCGCGCCAGCGCATGCAGCAAGGCCGGATCGTCGATCTTCGGGTCGTGCGTCAGTGCAACGAACGCGGTGTAGCGATCGACATTGAGCGGCGGCAGCGCGACATCGGGCCACTCGGCGATCACCTTCACATCGGGGAACCGTTCCTGCGAGGCAAAGGCCGTGCGCGGATCGACGATGGTGACGTCGTAGCCGAGCATTTGCGCGATCGGCGCCAGCGCCTGGCTGATGTGGACCGCGCCGGCGATGACCAGGCGCGGCGACGGGACGTGCACCGTGATGAAGACGCGGCCCTGCGCCGTCTCGTCCATACCGCTTTTGCCCATGCGCAGGCGCTTTTCCAGCGTCTCGAACAGCGCATCGCCGGCGATATCGGCGGCTTTCACCAGCCGCTGCGCACCGCTGTCGACGTCGGTGATGATGAACACGGCGCGGCGAGCGGCGCGCTCCGTATTGAGCGTGTGCAGGATGTCGAGTTTCACGTCAGCTCACCTTCTCGACATAGACCCGGATGGTGCCGCCGCAGGACAGGCCGACCTGCCAGGCGGTCTCGTCGGCGACGCCGAATTCGAGCACTTTCGACTTGCCGCTTTCGATCACGTCGATGGCTTCGGTCACCACCGCGCCTTCGACGCAGCCGCCGGACACCGAGCCCAGGAAATTGCCTTCATTGTCGATCACCAGATTGGAGCCGACCGGCCGCGGCGCCGAGCCCCAGGTTTCGACCACGGTGGCGAGCGCGACGCCGCGCCCGGCGTTGCGCCAGTCCTCGGCGGCTTTGAGAATGTCTTCATCACGAGCGAGCATGGCAATCCTCCATCAGGCGACAAGGTTACGCAACTTGCCGCAACATCTGCTTCGGATCGTAGCCCAAATTGCCAACTTTGGAGGGCAATCCGGACAGCGCGCGCACCAGTTCAGTCATCGAAGCCAGATTGTGGATCGGCCGCAGTTCATCAACATGCGGCAACATGGTCTTGACCCCTTTAGCTCGCGCCTCGAAACCGTCGAAGCGCAACAGCGGATTGAGCCAGACCAGCCGGCGGCACGAGCGGTGCAGCCGGTCCATTTCGAACGATAGCGTGTCATCGGCATCCCGTTCAAGCCCGTCGGTGATCAACAGCGCCACCGCGCCCTGGCCGAGCACGCGCCGCGCCCAATGCTTGTTGAAATCGTGCAGCGAGGTGGCGATGCGGGTGCCGCCCGACCAGTCGACCACGTGCGCGCCGCAGGACGCCAAGGCCTCGTCCGGATCGCGCTGGCGGATGGCGCGCGTCACGTTGGTCAGCCGCGTGCCGAACAGGAACGTGGTGACGCGCTTGCGCTCGTCGGTGATGGCATGGAGAAAATGCAGGAACAGCCTTGTGTACTGGCTCATCGAGCCGGAGATATCGAGCAGCGCCACGATCGGCGGCTCCTTCACCTTGGGCCCGAGATATTTCAGGTCGATCAGCGCGCCGCCCGCCTTCATGCTGGCGCGCAAGGTGCGGCGCATGTCGATGAGGTGGCCCTGCCTGCTCGGCTTCATGCGCCGCGTCCGCACTTCGTTGAGCGGCAGCGCCAACCTGGCGACCGCGTCCTTGGCGGCGGCGATCTCGGCCGTCGTCATCTGCGCGAAGTCCTTCTTGTTCAGCACCTCGCGGTCGGAGACGGTCAGCCGCGCGTCGATTTCGACTTCCTGTTCTTCCTGCTTGCCCTTTGTGGTGCCGGCAAACAAAGCTTCCTGGATGCGCTGCGCACCGGCTTCCGGCGCCTTCGGCGCGGTCGGCAATGTGTCGGGCAGCATCGCCGCGATCAGCTTGTCGATATAGCCACGGCGGCGAAAGAAAATGCGGAACGCCTGATCGAACAATATCGAATGCTCGTGCCGCTTCACGAACACCGCATGCAAGGTCCAATAGAAATCGTCGCGCGAGCCGACCTTGGCGACATTCACCGCCTCCAGCGCATCGAGCACCGCGCCGGGCCCCACCGGCATGCCGGCGGCGCGCAACGCGCGCGCGAAATAGAGGATGTTTTCGGCGAGCCTACCTTCAACTTGCCTGCCTTCGGCAGATTGGCTTTTGCTTTTCGCCATCGACCTACTCCGCCGCCCGCAACTCCGACTTCACCTCGTCGAGCAACGCTTTCACCTTGGTGCCGTCGAGACGGGCGATGTCGTCCTGATACTTCAGCAGCGCGCCGAGCGTGTCCGACACCGTCGCCGGATCGAGCGCGACGACATCGAGTTCGGTGAGCGCGCCGGCCCAGTCGAGCGTCTCTGCCACGCCGGGCGACTTGAACAGGTCTTCCTTGCGCAGCGCCTGCACGAAGGCGACGACCTGCGCCGACAGTTTCTTTGAAATGCCCGGCACTTTGGTGCGCAGAATTTGCAGCTCACGCGCCGCGTCGGGATAGCCGACCCAGTGATAGAGACAGCGGCGTTTGAGCGCGTCGTGCACTTCGCGCGTCCGGTTCGATGTCACCAGGACGATCGGCGGCAGCAAAGCCTTGACGGTGCCGAGTTCGGGAATGGTGACCTGGAAATCCGCCAGCACTTCCAGGAGGAACGCCTCGAAGGCCTCGTCGGTGCGGTCAATTTCGTCGATCAACAGCACCGGCGGTCCGGCCGGATCGGGCTCGAGCGCCTGGAGCAGCGGCCGCTTGATCAGGAAGCGTTCGGAGAACACGTCGTGCTCGACGCGCTCCTTGTCGCCCTCGCCGGTCGCTTCCGCCATGCGGATGGCGATCATCTGCGCGCCGTAATTCCACTCATAGACCGCGGCCGAGACGTCGAGCCCCTCATAGCACTGCAGCCGGATCAGCCGCCGGCCGAGCGCGGCGGACAGGACTTTGGCGATTTCGGTCTTGCCGACGCCGGCCTCGCCTTCCAGAAACAGCGGCCGGCCCATGCGCAGCGCCAGGAAAAGCACGGTCGCCAGCGAACGGTCGCCGATATAGTCGGCCTTGGCCAGCATCTCGAGGGTTTCCTCGATGCTGCCGGGGAGCGGGGTCATGGGCATGAAAACGATATCCTCGCGTCGGTATCCTCGGTGACACTTTAACCGGGTCGGCCGGTATCATACATCTAGGCAGCGATAGCCCCGCTCACCAGCCAAATCTACCGGATTTGGCGTCCGCGCCGGCGCCACCCAGGATAGCTGTCATGTCCACCGTGACGACCACCGAAACCGCCCCGCTCACCTTCTCCACCATCGATGGCGGGACCCGGATCGGCCATGTCCACCTCAAGGTCGCCGATCTCGATCGGGCGTTGGCATTTTATTGCGGCGTGCTCGGTTTCACCCTGACCACCCGCTACCCCGGCGCCGCCTTCATCTCGGCCGGCGGTTACCACCATCACATAGGTCTCAATACCTGGGAGAGCAAAGGCGGCTCGCCGCCGCCTCCCGGCACCACCGGCCTTTACCATACCGCAATCCTCTACCCGACCCGCAAGGCTCTGGCCGACGCGCTGCACCGGCTGATCGTCGCCAAAATCCCGCTCGACGGCGCCTCCGACCACGGCGTCTCCGAAGCGCTCTATCTGCGCGACCCGGACCAGAACGGCGTCGAGCTGTATTGGGACCGGGCGAAGGACCAATGGCCTTCCAATCCGGACGGATCGCTGAAGATGTTCACTCATCCGCTCGATCTGCACGACCTGCTGGCCGAACTGGATAAAGAGCCGGCGTAAGCCGCGAGGCCTTTCTCCCGCTGCTGCCGATTGACGGGCCGCCGCAAAGCGTGAGCTTTACGGTCGCCGCGCCGATGTCGCGCGGCCAAGAAATCGCAAGGGAGGATGGGCATGATCCTGTTGTCCAACGGCGGCGACAATACGCACCGCACGGCGAAGCCATCGGACACGATTGTCGTTGGCACCGTCGACGGCGTCGCTGTCCTTTCGCGATCGGAAAACCGCTGGGCCCTGTCGCATCGCGGACTGGCCGGCTGCTCGGTCAGCGCCGTCACCGCTTCCAGTGACGGCACGCTGTTCGCGGCCACGCATGGCGTCGGCGTCGCGCGCAGCCGCGACCGTGGCGTCACCTGGCAATGGATCAACAAAGGCCTCGACCGCCACGACCTATGGTCGGCGCGCGCCGGCAGGCTGCAGGGCAAGGATGTCGTGTTAGTCGGCTCGCTGCCCGCCCATCTCTATATCAGCGAGGATGCCGGCAACTCGTGGCGCGAGCTGCCGGCGCTGCGTGAGGTCGACAGCGCGCAAAGCTGGTGCTTCCCGCCGCCGCCCCGCGTCGGCCACATCAAGGACATCGTGATCGACGGCGACCGGCTGATGGTCGGCGTCGAGATCGGCGCACTTCTGGTGTCGACCGATTTCGGCAAGAGCTTCACCGACCTCAAGGTTGATCCGCTGCCCGGCGAAAACGACATTCATCGGGTACTGGTGCATCCTGATCGTCCGGGGCGCATTATCGTCGCCAACGGCATCGTCGGCGTGATGACGAGCGACGATAACGGCAAGACCTGGCGCAAGAACCCGATGCCGCCGGAAGCCAACTACCCGGACCCCATTGTCATCCATCCGGACCAGCCCGATCTGGTGTTTCTCACCGCCGGCGTCGGCTGGCCGCCGCATTGGTACAAACTCGGCCGCGCGCGCGGAAAAATGTTCCGTAGCCGCGATGCCGGGCAAACCTGGGAGCGTCTGCTCGGCGGATTGCCGAACGGCCAGCGCGCGACCTTCGGCGCGCTCACCATCGAAGCCTGGGATGGCGGCTACGGCCTTTGCGCGGCCGACACCGACGGGCAAGTGTTCGAGAGCCTCGACGGCGGCGACACCTGGTGCATCATTGCCGATGTGGCGGCGGTCTCGAAAGGCGAATTCTATCGCGGCCTGGTCAAGGACCGCGTGCCGCTCGCCACCGTCGATGATGTCGCCTTCACGGCGGTTGCGGCCGCGCGCCTGGCGGCGGTCAAAAGCTGAAACAAAAAGAGCCCCGCATTGCGGAGCCCTTTTGATCTGATATCGCACTCAGTCTACGCGTTCGCCTTGGCCAGCGCGCGGCGCGCCAGCACCGCGACGAGATGGGCGCGGTATTCCGGGCTAGCGTGAATGTCCGAGTTCATGCCGTTCGCCGGAATGGTCATGCCCTCAATCGACTTAGCGGCGAAGCGCTTCTTCAGCGCCTCTTCGAACGACTTGACGCGGAACACGCCATTCGAGCCGGCGCCGGTCACGGCGACGCGGATATCCGGGCCGCGCTTCGACACGAACACGCCGACCAGCGCAAAGCCGGAGGCCGGATGCTTGAACTTCTCGTAGGCGCACTTCTTGGCGATCGGGAAGCTGATCTTGGTGATGATTTCGCCGTCTTCCAGCGCGGTCGAGAACATGCCGGTGAAGAAATCGTCGGCGGCGATGCGGCGCTTGTTGGTGATGATGGTCGCGCCGAGACCGAGGCAGGCCGCCGGGTAGTCGGCGTTCGGATCGTTGTTGGCGATCGAGCCGCCGATCGTGCCGCGGTTGCGCACCTGCGGATCGCCGATAGAACCCGGCACGGCGGCCAGGCCCGGCATTGCGTCCTTGAGCACTTGCGAATTGGCGACGTCGGCGTGGCGCGTCATCGCGCCGATCACCACCGAGCGGCCCTTCAATTCGACGCCGGTCATACCTTCGACCAGCGACAGATCGACCAGCGCCGACGGCTGCGCCAACCGCTGCTTCATCACCGGCAGCAGCGAATGGCCGCCGGCCAAGAGCTTGCCGTCCGGGTTGCGCGCCAACAGACCGGCCGCCTGGCGAACGGTGGTCGGGCGATGGAAGGTGAAATTATACATCGGTATCTCCGTTTCGATTCTTTTGTATCTCGGTCAGGTATCTCGTTAAGCGGCTTTCGGCGCTTGTGATTTCTGCAACGCCGCCCACACCGCGTTGGCGGTGGCCGGCATCGCGATATTCTCGGTCCCGATCGCGTCGGTGATGGCGTTGATCACCGCCGCCGGCGCGGCGATGGCGCCGGCCTCGCCGCAGCCCTTCATGCCGAGCGGATTGGACGGCGACTTCGTCATTGTCAGGCCGACATGGAACGACGGCAGATCGTGCGCCCGCGGCATGGTGTAGTCCATCATCGAGCCGGTCACCAATTGGCCGGCGGCGTCATAATAGGCGCCTTCCATCAGCGCCTGGCCAACGCCCTGCGCAATGCCGCCATGCACCTGGCCCTCGACGATCATCGGATTGATGATGGTGCCGAAGTCGTCGACGGCGGTCCAGTTGACGATATCGACCTTGCCGGTCTCGATATCGACGTCGAGTTCGCAAATGTGGCACCCGGCCGGGAAGGTGAAATTGGTCGGGTCGTAAAACGAGGTTTCCTTGAGGCCCGGCTCCAGCTCGGCGCCGGTGAACTTGTGCGCAATATAGGCGTTGAGTGCGACGTCGCCGAAGCCGGCGGACTTGTCGGTGCCGGCCACGGTGAACTTGCCATCCTTGAATTCGATGTCGCCTTCGGCCGCTTCCAGCATGAAGGCGGCGACCTTCTTGGCCTTGATCTCGATCTTGTCGAGCGCCTTGACGATGGCCGACATGCCGACGGCGCCGGAACGCGAGCCATACGTGCCCATGCCGAACTGCACCTTATCGGTGTCGCCGTGCACGATCGAGACGTTCTCGAACGGAATACCGAGCCGCTCGGATACAAGCTGCGCGAAGGTGGTCTCATGCCCCTGCCCGTGCGCGTGCGAGCCGGTCAGCACCTCGACCGAGCCGGTCGGGTTGACGCGCACTTCGGCGCTTTCCCACAGGCCGACGCCGGCCCCGAGCGAGCCGACGGCTTGCGACGGCGCGATGCCGCAAGCTTCGATGTAAGTCGAATAGCCTAAGCCGCGTAGCTTGCCGTGCCGCGCCGCCTCGCGCTTGCGTTTGGCGAAGCCCTTCACGTCGGCGAGATCCATCGCCTTTTTCAGCGAGGCATTATAATCGCCGGCATCATAGGCCATGATCACCGGCGTCTGGTGCGGGAACGCGGTGATGAAATTGCGCCGGCGCAGATCGGCCGGATCGATCGCCATCTGACGCGCGGCCACTTCGACCAGACGTTCGACCACGAAGGTCGCTTCGGGCCGCCCGGCGCCGCGGTAGGCATCGACCGGCGCGGTGTTGGTATAGACCGCGTCGACCTCGCAATAGATCGACGGGATGTTGTACTGGCCCGACAACAGCGTGGCGTAGAGATAGGTCGGCACCGACGACGAGAACGTCGACATGTAAGCGCCGAGATTGGCGATCGTCTTTGCTCGAAGTGCTAAGATCTTGCCATTGGCGTCGAGCGCCAGTTCGGCGTGCGTCACATGATCGCGGCCATGCGCGTCTGTGAGGAAAGCTTCCGAACGATCCGAGGTCCACTTCACCGGGCGCTTCACCTTGCGCGACGCCCACAGGCAGACGACCTCTTCCGGATAGATGAAGATCTTCGAGCCGAAGCCGCCGCCGACATCCGGAGCGATCACGCGCAACTTGTGCTCGGGCGCCATGCCGATGAACGCGGAAATCACAAGCCTTGCCACATGCGGATTCTGTGAGGTGTTCCACAGCGTCAGATTTTCGGTGCCAACGTCGTAATCGGCAAGCGCCGCGCGCGGCTCCATCGCGTTCGGCACCAGGCGATTATTGACGATGTCGAGCTTGGTGACGTGCTTGGCGGCGGCGAAGGCCGCGTCGACGTCTTTCTTTTCGCCGAGGTGCCACTGATAGATCGTATTGTTGACGATGTCGGGATGGATTTGCGGCGCGCCTTTGGCTTGCGCTTTCGCCGGATCGACCACGGCGGTCAGGACTTCGTAATCGACGACGACTTTCTCAGCCGCGTCCTTGCCCTGCGCAATCGTCTCGGCGATCACCACGGCAACCGCGTCGCCGACGCAATTGACCTTGGTCGAGGCCAGCGCCGGATGCGCCGACATCTTCATCGGCGAGCCGTCCTTGGAATGGATCATCCAGCCGCAGATCAAGTTGCCGATCTTGTCGGTGGCGAGTTGCGCGCCGGTCAGCACATCGACCACGCCCGGCATTTTCCTGGCGGCGGAAACGTCGATGCTTTTGATATTGGCGTGGGCGTGCGGCGAGCGCACGAATACGGCCTTGGTCTCACCCGGCCGCGTCACGTCATCGGTGTACTGGCCCTGGCCGGTGATGAAGCGGAAGTCTTCCTTGCGGCGCACCGGAGCGCCGATGCCAGTCGCGCTCGTTGTTGCGGTCATTGGCGGTATCCTCCCGTTGCCGTTTTCTTGTCGACGCTGTTCAGAAGCCAAACCTCAGGCGTTGTCCGGCAACGGCCCTATTTGGCCATCGCCTTGGCGCCTGCCTCGATCGCTTTGACGATGTTGTGATAGCCGGTGCAACGGCAGATGTTGCCGTCGAGTTGGTCGCGAATGGTGTGCTCGTCGAGATTGTTGCCATTACGGCGCACGATATCGAGCGCCGACATAATCATGCCGGGCGTGCAGTAGCCGCATTGCAGGCCGTGATGCTCGCGGAAGGCTTCCTGCATCGGATGCAACTTGCCGCCGGGTTCGGCGAGGCCTTCGATAGTGGTGATCTTGGCGCCTTCGCACTGCAGGGCGAGCGTCGTGCAGGCCTTCGCGGCGATGCCATCGAGATGAATGATGCAGGCGCCGCACTGCGAGGTGTCGCACCCCACATGGGTGCCTGTGAGGCGGAGATTTTCGCGCAGGAATTGCACCAGCAAGGTGCGCGGTTCGACGTCGCCGGTGACGGCCTTACCGTTCACCGTCATGGACACAGTTGCCATGACTTCCTCCCAAATTCGGGCCAAACGCCCCTTTTTCGCCCTCGCCACTCCTGACGCGAGCGCCACAAGTTCAAAAGCGAGCCGATTTAAGACGGAGACGCCTTGGAACAAGTCCAACTCTGAACCCCGAGCGGTGCTCGGGTCAAGGGAGTCCGAGCGGTTTTTGCCGGTCGGCCGGCAAACCGCGAGGCAATTTTTTGGTGAAATCGCGCATTTTGGGCGTTCTGTCGCGAGCGCAGGCAACCTTGCCGCGAATTCACGGAACCTCCGGCGCGGCAAAATCTTGGTTCACCAAGGCAGCCATCCGAAAAAGGAACCAAGACCTCATGCGTATCAATATGAAAACGACGGTCATGGCGCTGGCGATCGCGGCAACCGCGCTGGTCGCGGTGTCGCCCGCCCAAGCCCAATGGCGCGGTCATCGTCATCATCACGGTTATTACGGCGGCGGCGCCGCGCTTGGCGGCTTCGCGGCGGGCGCGATTCTCGGCGGCGCGCTGGCCGCGCAGCAGCCGCATTACTACGGCCCGCGGGCCTACTACGGCCCGTCGCCGGTTTATGAGGACGACGCCGTCGGCTACTGCGCGTCGCGCTTCAGGTCGTATGACCCGCGCTCCGGCACCTATCTGGGCAATGACGGTTATCGTCATCCCTGCCCGTAACGAGCCGAAGCCGTCCAAAGCAAAACCGCCCGAGAACGCGGGCGGTTTTCGTTTGGGCTATAGCGATCAGCCGGCCGGCGGGGTCATCGCGGCGGCAAAATTCTTGAAGAAATCGTCGGCGGTCTTCTTGGCCGCGCCGTTGACCAGCCGCTGGCCGAGCTGCGCCAGCTTGCCGCCGATCTGCGCCTCGACATTGTAGGTCAGAAGCGTGCCGCCGTCCTTTTCGGTCAGCGTCACGCTGGCGCCGCCCTTGGCGAAGCCGGCGACGCCGCCATCGCCCTCGCCGGAAATCTTGTAGCCGTTCGGCGGGTCGAGATCTGTGAGATGGACGTTGCCCTTGAAGCGCGCCTTCACCGGGCCGATCTTGGTCACGGCGACCGCCTGGAATTCCGTCGGTGAGCTC
>JAQSCR010000478.1 GCA_029945495.1 Pseudolabrys sp.
CCCCAGGCCGCGGTCGCCGTTCCGTTCACGGTGATGTTTTGATAGCCGATGACGCCGAGAAAACTGGTCGGCACATCGGCGGCGCCATTCACCCGAACTTGGGAACCGCCGGTGGTGGTGTAGCTCGCCGTGATGGTGATGTTCTTGGCTTCCGGCCGGGTGAACAGGCTGTTGAAGTAACTGGTGGCCTTGGTCTGCAGATCGGCGCTGCTCAAGGTCGCCGCATCGCGCGATAGCATCAGCGCGGTCGAGTCGAGCGCGCCTTGCATCGCCGCCTTGACCGAGTTGGCATGGCTGTAGTCGACGGCAAAGCCGACGGTGGCGACGATCGGCAAGCTCGCGATCGCAAAGGTCAAGGCGACGTTTCCCGCGTTGGCGCGGCGGAGCGCGGCGAGGTGGCGCGCGAGCGCGCTCCTGACGAATAAGTTTTTCCAGACACGACGCATGATGGATCACCGGAGATTTTGAATTCTTCCGGTTTGTACGTGCCAGCCGGTTAATTCGGTTGCGGGGGAAAACCTGAAAATCCGGCCGATCGCGGTAACGAACGGCTGCCGACGAGGCTGATAGCATCACCGGATCAAGGACTTGGATGGCAAACAGCGGTCGTTTTAAAAATCGCGGGGGCTGTCGAATTTATAAGACCGTAACCTCGCCTTGCCGGGGTCACCGCCGATTGCGTGCGGCCGCGCAGGTGCACTCTTATTTTGAGGTGCCAAAGCCCGCATCGGGCTACCGCACCGGCGCGGGCAAGCGGCGGTTCCGGCCATGGCGGGGGACGAAGGTCCGGCCGAGCCTTGTGCCCTGGTCCGGGTGCGACGTCTAGGGGACTGAAATGACAAGAGAACTGGCGGCGGGCCGGGGGTTGTGAAGCGGCAACCAGTCGCTATCTGAGCAAGGGTCGGACAGACAAAATCCGCAATTTACCGCGATCCGGCTTGGAACGGCCGTGTCGGGGTCCTTAAAATGAGACTTGATAACGGCTTTTGGCCCCGTGACGGCGGCGGTCAGGAGATGCGACGCTGCCGCCGATCGAATGACGCTTCCCTCGATTCAAGAATGGTGCTTGCTTCGGCTCTAACATGACGATCATCGCCACCCCTTATGTCCCTGCCGGCGCCGCGCGCCCTCAGCCGGCGCGCGACTCTGCTCCGCGCGTGATCGCGCCGCGGATGGCGGACGACGACCGCAAGCGCAAGGGTAATACGCCCGGCGATCCGAGCGTTGCCGTCATTACCAAGACCAAGCCGCAGACCAAGCGGCCGAACATGTACCGCGTGCTCATTCTCAATGACGACTACACGCCGATGGAGTTCGTCACCCACGTGCTGGAGCGCTTCTTCAGCAAGGATCATGAGGCCGCCACCCGAATCATGCTGCACGTGCACCATCACGGCATCGGCGAATGTGGCATCTATACGTATGAAGTGGCGGAAACCAAAGTGACGCAGGTTATGGACTTTGCCAGAAAACATCAGCATCCTTTGCAATGCGTGATGGAAAAAAAGTAAGCCAGAAAACGACAAACTTGGGGCCGGGGAACGCTCGATACAAATGGGAATGGAACTCTAATGCCGACCTTCTCCCGCAGCCTTGAACAATCGCTTCATCGGGCGCTCGCGCTCGCCAATGAGCGTCACCACGAATACGCCACGCTGGAGCATCTGCTGCTGGCGATGATCGACGACCAGGACGCTTCCGCCGTGATGCGCGCCTGCAATGTCGATCTCGACAAGCTGCGGCGCAGCCTGGTGGCTTATCTCGAATCCGAACTCGAGAACCTGATCACCGACGGCGCCGAGGACTCCAAGCCGACCGCCGGGTTCCAGCGCGTCATCCAGCGCGCCGTGATCCACGTGCAGTCGTCCGGCCGCGAGGAAGTTACCGGCGCCAATGTGCTGGTGGCGATCTTTGCCGAACGCGAGAGCCACGCCGCCTATTTCCTGCAGGAGCAGGACATGACCCGCTACGACGCGGTCAACTATATCAGCCACGGCATTGCCAAGCGGCCGGGCCTGACCGAGCCGCGTCCGGTGCGTGGCGCCGACGAGGAAACCGACTCCAAAGGCAGCGGCGGCTCGAGCGGCGAGGAGCCCAAGAAGAAGGGCGACGCGCTGGAGGCTTACTGCGTCAACCTCAACAAGAAGGCCAAAGAGGGCAAGATCGATCCGCTGATCGGCCGCGACAGCGAGATCAGCCGGACGATCCAGGTGCTCTGCCGCCGGCAGAAGAACAACCCGCTGTTCGTCGGCGAAGCCGGCGTCGGCAAGACCGCGATCGCCGAGGGCCTGGCGCGCCGCATCATTCATGGCGAAGTGCCGGAGGTGTTGAAGAACGCCACCGTGTTCGCGCTCGACATGGGCACGTTGCTCGCCGGCACGCGCTATCGCGGCGATTTCGAAGAGCGGCTCAAGCAGGTGATCAAGGAGATCGAGGCCTATCCGGGCGCGATCATGTTCATCGACGAGATCCACACCGTTATCGGCGCCGGCGCCACCTCGGGCGGCGCGATGGATGCGTCCAACCTGTTGAAGCCGGCGCTGGCCGGCGGCTCGATCCGCTGCATCGGCTCGACCACCTACAAGGAATACCGCCAGTATTTCGAGAAGGACCGCGCACTGGTGCGCCGCTTCCAGAAGATCGACGTCAACGAGCCGTCGATCCCGGACGCCATCGAAATCCTGAAAGGCCTCAAGCCTTACTTCGAGGAATACCACAAGCTCAAATACACCAACGAAGCGATCAAGGCGGCGGTCGAGCTGTCGGCGCGCTACATCCATGACCGCAAGCTGCCAGACAAGGCGATCGACGTGATCGACGAGTCGGGTGCAGCGCAGATGCTGCTGCCGGAAGGTCGCCGCAAGAAGACCATCGGCATCAAGGAAATCGAGACGACAATCTCGACCATGGCCCGCATTCCGGCCAAGACCGTGTCGAAGGACGATGCCGAGGTGCTCCGTCATCTTGAGCAGACGCTCAAGACCACCGTCTACGGCCAGGACAAGGCGATCGAGTCGCTGTCGGCGTCGATCAAGCTGGCCCGCGCCGGTTTGCGTGAGCCGGAAAAGCCGATCGGCTGCTATCTGTTCTCCGGCCCGACCGGTGTCGGCAAGACCGAGGTCGCTAAGCAACTGGCGCTGTCGCTCGGCGTCGAGCTGATCCGCTTCGATATGTCGGAATATATGGAGCGGCACACCATCTCGCGCCTGATCGGCGCGCCGCCGGGCTATGTCGGCTTCGACCAAGGCGGCCTGTTGACCGACGGCGTCGACCAGCATCCGCATTGCGTGCTGCTCCTCGACGAAATCGAGAAGGCGCATCCGGATCTGTTCAACGTTCTCTTGCAGGTCATGGATCACGGCAAGCTGACCGACCACAACGGCAAGCAGGTCGACTTCCGCAACGTCATCCTGATCATGACGACGAACGCCGGCGCCTCCGACATGGCCAAGGCGGCGTTCGGCTTCACCCGCGCCAAGCGGGAAGGCGAGGATACCGAGGCGATCAATCGGATGTTCACGCCGGAATTCCGCAACCGTCTCGATGCCACCATCACCTTCGCGCATCTGTCGCAGGAGATCATCGCGCAGGTGGTCGAGAAGTTCGTGCTGCAGCTCGAGGCCCAGCTCGGCGACCGCAACGTCACCATCGAGCTGTCCGAGGAGGCGGCGCGCTGGCTGATTGCCAGCGGCTACGACGAGCTGATGGGCGCGCGGCCGATGGCGCGCGTGATCCAGGAGCACATCAAGAAGCCGCTCGCCGACGAAGTCCTGTTCGGACACTTGAAGAACGGCGGCCATGTACGGGTCATCGTCACCAAGGACGAGGCGGGCCGCGACAAGCTCGGCTTCGAGTTCCTCGACGGCCGCGTCACGCCCAAGCCGGAGAAGCTGCCGGCGGTGCGGCCGAAAGCCAAGCGCCGCGCCTCGCCGCGGCCGAAGCCGAAAAGCGACGGCGGCGGCGGCGGCAACAACAAGCGCGGCTCGGTGCCGAAAGTGCCGCTGCTGAAGGCCTGACGGCCTTCACACAAACGACAAACGAAAGGCCGGGCCGCAACGCCCGGCCTTTTCTTTTTCACAGACCTCGCATGCGTCGCCGTATCCCCCGTTGCGGCGGCGTCGGGTTCATGGGACATGGGCAGGCCATGCCCGGGTCCAATCCCAGTTTGTTGACATTCAACTCCTCGGCCGCCGCCTTTTTCGGCGGCGCTCGTTCGGCGTTCATGTCGGTGTTTTTCGTGGTGCTGGCCGGCACCTATGTCGGCCTGGGCGCGCTCGCACACGATTTCGGGCTGAGCGCTTTCTGGCTGACGCTGTCGACTGTGTTGGTGTGGGCGGCGCCGGCGCAGGTGATCCTGATTTCGGGGATTGGCACCGGCGCGGCGCTGTTCGAAGTGGCGCTTGCCGTCACCCTGAGCGCCATCCGCCTGTTTCCAATGGTGGTGGCGTTGCTGCCGCTGGTGCGCACCAGGAGTACGCGGCTGCACGACCTGCTGCTGCCGACGCATTTCACCTCGGTGAGCATGTGGGTGGAATCGCTGCGGCTGTTGCCGATGCTGCCGGCCGAGCAGCGGGCGGCATTCTGTAACGGTCTGTCGGTCGGTTATATGGGAGCAGCGGTCGGTTTCGGTTTCGTCGGCTATTACCTCGCCGCCGGCCTGCCGCCGCTGTTGGCGGCGACCTTGCTGTTCCTGACTCCGTTGTCGTTTCTGATTTCGACTGCGCGCAATGCCCGCATGATGATGGACCGGCTGGCGCTGGGTATCGGGCTGGCGCTCGGGGCGCTACTCACGATCATGCATGTCGAGTTCGACCTGATGTGGGCCGGCGTCGGCGGCGGCACGCTGGCTTACGCCATCCACCGGTTGCGCGAGGCCAGGGCATGAGCGCGGCCATGAATCCTGGTGTGACCGATCTGTGGCCGTTTCTCGTTCTCGTCACGGTCGGCTTTCTGCCGAACGAGATCTGGCGCGTTCTCGGCCTGGTGCTGGCGCGCGGGCTGAACGAGGATTCGCAGGTCGTGCTGTGGTCGCGCGCGGTGGCGACCGCGACGCTCGCCGGCGTCATCGCCAAGCTGCTGCTGTTCTCGAACGGCTCGCTCGCCGCCATTCCGTTGGCCGTGCGGCTGACCGCGGCGGCGGTCGGTTTCGTCGCGTTTCTGGTGGCGAAGCGCTCGGTGTTTGCCGGCGTCGCCGTCGGCGAATCGGTACTGCTCGCCGGCGGTTATCTGTTCGTCAGCTAGCTTAAGGAAACCGCGGCTTCAGGAGGCCGCTAATGCCGCCGACAATTTCTTGGCGATATCGGCGAGCACATCCGGTTTTTCCTTTTCGCTCGCCGGCGGCTTCATCGGCACGCCGCTTTTGCGTGGAATGACATGGACATGCAGGTGGAATACCACCTGACCGCCCGGACCTTCGTTGAACTGCTGCACCGTGATGCCGTCGGCGCCGAGCGCGGTCATGCCGGCCTTGGCGACCTTCTGCGCCACCCTGGCGACATGGGCGAGGTCGTCGGCACCGATGTCGAGCAGGTTGCGGGCCGGGGCCTTCGGCAACACCAGGGTATGACCGGGCGCGCGCGGCATGATGTCGAGGAAGGCGATCGCCTTGTCGTCCTCATAGACCTTGTAGCAGGGCAACTCGCCGCGCAGGATTTTGGCGAAGATGTTGTTCGAATCGTAGCTCGGCATCGGCTTTTCCTTGGGCGTTTCCCGGCTCGGTGAGAATCCTAGTCTTGTTCGATCAAATCCTTGCGGAAAGGTGCCGCCGCCGCAAGCTCTTCGCCGGCCGCCTGTACATAAGCCCGCTCGCGCGCCAGATACTCGGCCACCGCCCGGCTTAAGGCCGGATTGGCGATGAAATGCGCCGAATAGGTGGTGTGCGGCAGGTAGCCGCGCGCCAGCTTGTGCTCGCCCTGCGCGCCTGCCTCGACCCGCTTGAGCTTATGGGCAATGGCGTAGTCGATGGCCTGATAATAGCAGAGCTCGAAATGCAGAAACGGGTGATGCTCGATCGCGCCCCAGTTGCGGCCATAGATCGTATCGCTACCTAAGAAGTTGATGGCGCCGGCGATCCAGCGGCCGGCGCGTTTGGCCATCATCAGCAGGATGCGGTCGGCCATCTTGGCACCCACGATCGAGAAGAAGTCACGCGTGAGGTATGGCCGGCCCCATTTGCGCGAGCCGGTGTCCATGTAGAAGGCGAAGAAGGCGTCCCAGATGTCCTCGGTCAGGTCGGAGCCAGTCAGCCAGTGGACGTCGATGCCGGGCGATAGCGCCTCTTTGCGTTCGCGCCGGATCGACTTGCGCTTGCGCGAGGCTAGCGCCGACAGGAAATCGTCGAACGTGGCGTAGCCGGCGTTCTGCCAATGAAATTGTTGATCGGTGCGCTGCAGGAATCCGCGTTGGCCGAGCAGGGTCCATTCCGCCTCCGTCAGGAAGGTGACATGCGCCGACGACAATTCGCTCGCGGTCGTGATTTCCGCCAGCGCGTCGGCCAGCGCGCCGCGTATCTGTTCGGCAAAAGGGCCGGGGCGGGCAAGCAGGCGCGGCCCGGTCACCGGGGTGAAAGGCACGGCGACCTGGAGCTTTGGATAGTACCGGCCACCGGCGCGCTCGAATGCCTCGGCCCAGCCGTGGTCGAACACGTATTCGCCCTGCGAGTGGGTCTTCACGTAGCAGGGCGCGCAGCCGATCAGGCTGCCGTCGGCCCCTTCGGCGAGCAGGTGGCGCGGTTGCCAGCCGGTCCGGCCACCGACGCAATGCGCCTGTTCAAGCGCGAACAGAAAATCATGTGAAACGAAAGGGTTATCGGTATGTCCTCGTGTTGATAAATGCGGGGACAGATTATCCTCAAGCGATACTTGAGCGGGGCCCGCGGCGGCGCAGGCATCCCAGCTCGCGGCCGGAGTCTTGGCCAGCGAGGGTTCGATACGAATGCGGAGGTCGACGTCGGTCATCAGGCCTGGATCGTTAAGGGCCGGGGTCGTTCGCGGTGCGATCTTAAGCCCAAATCGCCCGGCTGCGATCGCGCGTTTGCGTGAGGCAGTTCTGCCTTACGGGCAGTGGATGATTTCGTAGCCGGTTCCTCCCCGCCACGTTTGGTCCATCGTCGTCGTGCAGTTAGCCGGGATCGGCCGGCAACCTCCGATCGGGCAGGCGATGCGCATGGCCGGGGCAGGCTCCCGGACGAATTTCTTGGCCGGCGACTTTTTCGCGCTCGCCGCGGCTCGGTCATGGCCGGTCTGCGCCTGGGCGGTCGCCGACACGCCGGCGGATGCCAACACGATTGCGACAGCGGCAAGGGCAATGGCGCAGAGCGACATGGGACTTATCTTTCGCAACGTTTTCAGTTACGGACAGATAATCACATCATAGCCAGACGGCATACCGTTCCAGAGAAAGCCCTGGGTCGGATGGCAACCGGCCGGGATTCGATGGCAGCCGTATTGGGTGCAGGCGATCTGGCCGCCGGCCGGCCGGCGGACTGCGCGTGGCTTGATCCGCGGCTTCTTGGACCGCACCTTTTCCGCCTGCGGTTTCTCGACGCCCGCGGGCGGCGCGCCCGGTGGCGTCTGTGCCACGGCGGGCGACGACAATGCGCTGGCCGCGAAGGCGGTCACGATCATGGCGACGACAAGGTGACGTGTCGGCATTACCCATTCCGTCTGGTTATCGAGGCCTGCGTATAACAGCGGCCGCCCCAGCCTTGTTCCGTCTCGCGGCCAAACTATGACAGCCGCGGTCCCTCGAAGATGATCTGGTCTGCCCAGCGCGCGGCGCGCGCGCGATCGGTGTCGCTACGGACCGTCCATGTGAGAAGGGGTAGGCCGAAGAGGTGGCGCGCGATGAGCGGCACTGCTGCCGGCAAATCCCTGACCGAATAGGCGAGGAACTGCGGGCGGGTCTGCGGCGCGTGCAGCAAGAACGACAGCCCGAATTTCTCCGCCGCCGAAAGCCGGTCCCATTCGTGATGCGTGTAGTGACGCTCGGCGACGATGCCGCGCGTCAGCCGCGGCGCGATTCCGCGCACCGCCGCGATCGGGGCGGGGTCGACATCACCGCCACCGGCCCGGCATAGCTCGCCAGCACCTCGGCCGCACGCGCCGCGAGGCGGGTGTCGCCGTCGAATCGGCTCTTGAGTTCGAGCAGCAGCGGGGCGCGGCCGGCCACCCACGCGCATAATTCGGCCAACGTCAGGATGCGGTCGGACGTGGCCTTGAAACGCACCGCCTTGATCGCGGCGGCGGTCATCTTAGCGAGCGGCTGGCTGCCTTCGGTCAGGCGGCCGAGTGCATCGTCGTGATGCACCATCGCCTCGCCATCGGCGCTGATCTGCAAATCGGTCTCGATGCCGAAGCCGTGCTCAATCGCCGCCGTGAAGGCGGTGGCGGTATTTTCGATCACGCCTCTAGGCGCATCGTGCTGGCCACGATGCGCGATAGGATAGGCGGTGAGCCAACTCAGCCCCGGCATTGGCAATCCCGGTTGGTGCTTAAGCGACCTCGAACATGGCTTCGACTTCGACCGCGGCATCGGCCGGCAGCGCCGAGACGCCGACGGTGGAGCGGGCGTGGCGACCGCGGTCGCCGAACACCTCCACCATCAGGTCGGAGGCGCCGTTCATGACCTTTGGCCCATCGGTGAAACCCGGCGCCGAGTTGATGAAGCCGCCGAGCCGGACCACGCGCGTGACCTTGTCGAGATCGCCGATCGCGGACTTGACCTGCGCCAGCAGATTGACCGCGCAGGCGCGCGCCGCCTTCTGGCCGTCTTCGATCGAGACGCCGGCGCCGAGCTGGCCCTTGGCCGCGAGCTGGCCATCGGAGCCGAAGCAGAGCTGGCCGGAAACGGTAATGAGATTGCCGGTGCGGACGAAGGCGACATAATTGGCGATGGGAGCGGCCGGCGTCGGCAGCGTGATGCCGAGGTTAACGAGCGCTTTTTCGACTAAACCAGCCATTAAAACCTCTCCGATTGCGGCCACTATCTTGGTCGGAATGTCTTGGCCGATCGGCCAGTTATGCGCAAGCGCGCAGGCTACGCCGGTTGCTGGAAACCTTACCGGTGCTTATCTTGGCTACGATTGTTCGCCTCGCTCTTGCCCTATCTTGCGTCCTTAATCTTCCGGGCGGTGCCGTATCGCCGCCGCGGAGAGGCCTTTAAATCCATGATGAATCGCCTGCAAGCCGGACGCCTGATTCTGCCGTCTCTGACCGTCTTGGCGGTCGGTCTGTGGGCTGCTTCCGCCATTCACCCGGCCCGGTCGGCCCCTGCGGCGGCCCCCTTGGCGGCCGTCCCGGCCGGCAAAGTCGACCCGGTCATTCTGGCGCCGCACCGGGCGATCTACGATCTCAAATTATCGAAATCGAGCGGCAGCCGCGGCATCCAGGCGGTGCGCGGGCGCATCGTCTATGACTTTTCCGGCAATGCCTGCGACGGCTACGAGCTGAATTTCCGCCAGGTCTCGGAACTCGATTCCGGCGAGGGCAAGGACGCGCTCAGCGATCTGCGCTCGACCACCTGGGAAGACGGCGAGGCCAAAAGCTTCCGCTTCAATTCGGAAAACAAGCTCGACGACAAGGCAACCGACGCGGTCGACGGCAGCGCCGAACGCAAAAGCGCGGCGGTGGCGGTCGAGCTGAGCAAGCCGAAGAGCCGCAAGTTCACCGTTCCGGTCAATGCCGTGTTTCCGACTGAGCATATGCGCCGCATCATTGCCGCGGCCCGCGAAGGTAGGACGGTGCTGGAATTTCCGGTTTATGACGGGTCGGAGACCGGCGAGAAGCTCTACAACACGCTGACCATTATCGGTCGCGCCATTGCGCCCGGCCAGAAGCCGGTCACCGATGCCGGCGCGAAAATTCCCGAACTGACCAAGCTTACGCGCTGGCCGGTCACCATCAGCTATTTCGAGCAGAAGGACGAGCAGGCCGAGCACCGCGGCGAACAGACGCCGGTCTATGCCATCACTTTCGAAATCTACGAAAACGGCATCTCGCGCGCCCTCATTCTCGATTATAACGATTTCACCATTACCGGCGAGCTGTCGTCGCTGGAGATGAAAAAGGAAAAGCCGTGTAAGTAAGCGGCACGACCCATCGGCGAACCGTAGACGCAACGGCCACCTCGCGGGTGGCACAGCGAAGTTCGCTTCCACCCAAACACTCTTCCGCCGGCGCGCACCATGGCATAAGCGCGCCGCAGCCATTTCCGGAACCTGAGCGCCCATGATTCGTCTCGATAACGTCAGCAAGCAGAATGGCCACCAGCTCCTCTTTATCGAGGCCTCGGCTGCGCTCAACAAGGGCGAGAAGGTCGGTCTGGTCGGTCCCAACGGCTCCGGCAAGACGACTTTGTTCCGCATGATCACCGGCGAGGAAGCCCCCGACGAGGGTCAGGTCGCGGTCGATCGAGGCGTCACCATCGGTTACTTCAGCCAGGACGTCGGCGAGATGGCGGGCCGCAGCGCCGTTGCCGAAGTCATGGACGGCGTCGGCCCGGTGAGCGCCGTCGCGGCCGAGTTGAAGGAGCTGGAGGCCGCCATGGCCGATCCGGATTTGGCCGAGCCCGACCGCGCCGACGAGATGCAGACGATCATCGAGCGCTACGGCGAGGTCCAGCACCGCTTCCAGGAGCTGGACGGCTATGCGCTGGAAAGTCGCGCCCGCGAAGTGCTCGCCGGCTTGAGCTTTAGCCAGGAGATGATGGACGGCGACGTCGGCGCTCTGTCCGGCGGCTGGAAGATGCGCGTGGCGCTCGCCCGCATCCTGCTGATGCGCCCCGACGCCATGCTGCTCGACGAGCCGAGCAACCATCTCGATCTGGAGAGCCTCATCTGGCTGGAACAATTCCTGAAAGGTTATGAAGGCATGTTGCTGATGACCTCGCACGACCGCGAGTTCATGAACCGCATCGTCGACAAGATCGTCGAGATCGACGGCGGCGCGTTGACTGCCTATTCGGGCAACTACGAATTCTACGAGCAGCAGCGCGCGCTGAACGAGAAGCAGCAGCAGGCGCAGTTCGAGCGCCAGCAGGCGATGCTGGCCAAGGAAATCAAGTTCATCGAGCGGTTCAAGGCGCGCGCCTCACACGCCGCGCAGGTGCAGAGCCGGGTCAAGAAGCTGGACAAGATCGAACGGGTCGAGCCGCCGAAGCGCCGCCAGGCCGTGTCGTTCGAGTTTGCGCCGGCGCCGCGCTCCGGCGACGACGTCGTGAACCTGAAGAACGTGCACAAAGGCTATGGCAGCCGTAGCATCTATGCGGGGTTCGATTTCATGGTCGGCCGCAAGGAGCGCTGGTGCGTCATGGGCATCAACGGCGCCGGCAAATCGACGCTGTTAAAGCTGGTGGCCGGCTCCACCAAGCCGGACGACGGCACGGTGGCGCTCGGCGCCAGCGTCAAGATGGGCTACTTCGCCCAGCACGCCATGGATCTGCTGGACGGCGAACGCACGGTGTTCGAGGAACTGGAATACTCGTTCCCGCAAGCCGGGCAGGGCACGCTGCGCGCGCTGGCCGGCTGTTTCGGTTTCTCCGGCGACGACGTCGAGAAGAAATGTCGGGTGTTATCGGGTGGAGAGAAGGCGCGGCTGGTCATGGCGAAGATGTTATTTGATCCACCAAATTTTTTAGTGCTCGACGAACCAACCAATCATCTCGATCTAGCAACCAAGGAGATGCT
>JAQSCR010000479.1 GCA_029945495.1 Pseudolabrys sp.
TGACGGGTCAACCCATGACGTTTCGCCCGGGGTTCTACAGCCCGCCCATCTTGCAAACGAACTTCCATTCGGCGTCGGTGATCGCCGGCAGCGACAGCCGCGACTGCTTGAGCAACTGGATCTCGGCGAGTTTCGGCTCCGTCTTGATCGCGGCAAGCGTCACCGGTTTCGAAAGCCTCTCCACCGCTTTGACGTCGACGCAGACCCACGGCTCGCCGGCCTGCGCCGTCGGATCGGGATAGGCTTGTTTGATCACCTCGACGATACCGACGATCTCCTTGCCGACATTCGAGTGATAGAAGAAGCCGCGGTCACCCTTCTTCATCTTCATCATGTTGAGCTTGGCAGTGTGATTGCGGATGCCGGTCCACGCCGTGCCCTTTGGGCCGGCTTTCACCATCTGGTCCCAGGACCAAGCATCGGGTTCGGATTTCAAAAGCCAGTAAGCCATTTTATCATTCCCCACGGATCGGCCGCGCCATCAGCGACTCGATCGCCTGATCGACGCTCAGTTCGCCGGCCAGCACGGCGGCGACCGCGACGGAAATCGGCATGTCGATATTTTTAGCGCGCGCCATTTCCAGAATGACCGGCGCGGTGAAGGCGCCTTCGGCCAGCTTGCCGTCCGGGGCGACACCCTTGGCCAGCGCTACACCATAGGAGAAGTTGCGCGACTGCGGCGACGAACAGGTCAGGATCAAGTCGCCGAGGCCGGACAGGCCGGTGAGCGTCTCAGGCTTTGCGCCGAACGCCTTGCCGAAGCGCATCATCTCGGCAAAGCCGCGCGTGGTCAGCGCGGCGGACGCGCTGGCGCCCAGGCCGCGGCCAGTAACAATTCCGGAAGCGATGGCCAGCACGTTCTTGACCGAGCCGCCGATTTCGACGCCGCGCACGTCGTTGGAATGATACGGCCGGAACGTGCCGGAATTGAACGCGTGCGCCAGATCGTGCGCCACGTTGTCGTCGGAAGCGGCGATCGTCACCGCCGTCGGCAGGCCGCGCGCCACGTCGGCGGCGAAACTGGGCCCCGACAGAATCGCCGGCATCGCCGCTGGGGCGCATTCGGCGATGATCTCGGTCATGAATTTGTGCGTGCCGTGCTCGATGCCCTTGGCGCAGGCGATCACCGGCGTATTCGCCTTCATGGTCTGCGCCAGCGCCGCGACCACCGAGCGCATCGCCTGCGCCGGCACCACCAGCAAGATGGCGTCGTTCTGCGCCGCCTCGGCCAGCGCCCGCGTCACCTTGATCGCCGCGTCGAGTTTCACGCCGGGCAGGAAGCGGCTTTCGCGTTGCTGGCTAAGATGCTCGGCATGGGCGGCATCGAATTCCCACAGCATCACGTCGCGGCCGGCGCGCGCGCAAACTTGCGCCAGCGCGGTGCCCCAGGCGCCGCCGCCAAGTACTGCAATACGTTGCAGGACAATGCGTTGAATGCTCATGCGTTCAATTCTCTCATCAAGTCTCTCATTTATACGCCGCCGTTCCCAGAAGCGCGCCCTTGGCGGCGGCGATCTCGTCGAGCGGCCAGCGCGCGCGCGGCGCGGTGTCCATCTTGTCGGTGAGGCCGAGCGCCAGCCGTTCGGCCCCGGCCCAGGCGATCATGGCGCCGTTGTCGGTGCAAAGATCGAGAGGCGGCGCCACCAGCACAGTGCCGGTCTCGACCGCGAGTCGCTGCAGCACCTTGCGGATCGCCTGATTGGCGGCAACGCCGCCGGCGGCGACCAAGGCGGTCGGCGCGCCATATTGCACACGAAACAGCCGCAAGCCGGCGCGCAGCCGATCGAACACCACGTCGACCACCGCCTGCTGGAACGAGGCGCACAAATCGGCGACGTCCTGATCCGACAGCGGCGCGATTTTCTCGGCCTCCAGCCGCAGCGCGGTCTTCAGGCCGGAGAACGAGAAATCGGCATCCTTGCGATGCTGCATCGGCCGCGGCAGTGCGAAGCGCTTGGCATCGCCGCTGGCGGCTTCCTTCTCGACCTGCGGCCCGCCCGGATAGCCTAGCCCTAGGAGCTTGGCGGTCTTGTCGAAGGCTTCGCCGATGGCGTCATCCTGCGTGGTGCCGATGCGAATGTAATGGCCGACGCCGAGCACGGCGACGACCTGGGTGTGGCCGCCGGAGGCGAGAAACAGGCAATAGGGAAACGGCGTGTTGTGGGTCAGCCGCGCGGTCAGCGCATGCGCTTCCAGATGATTGATCGCGACCAGCGGCTTCTTCGTCACCAGCGCGATCGCCTTGGCGGTGGTCAGGCCGACGATGACGCCACCGATCAGCCCGGGACCGGCGGCGGCGGCGATGCCGTCGAGCTCGTCATAGGTCTTGCCGGCCTCGCCCATCGCCTTGGCGATGATGAGGTCGAGCGCCTCGACATGGGCGCGCGCGGCGATTTCCGGCACCACACCGCCGAAAGCGGCGTGCTCGGCGACCTGGCTGAGAACGATATTCGATAGAATCCGGGCCCGGCCGTCGGCGGCGCGCTCGATCACCGCGGCGGCGGTCTCGTCGCAGGTCGTCTCGATGCCGAGGACGATCATTGCTTTCCTCGCTTCAATCCAAAACGAACGTGCTCTACAAGGTGCCTAGCATCGCGAGGTAATATGACGCAATCCGGCACTCCCATCCTGCGTATCGGCACGCGCGGCAGCCCGCTGGCGCTGGTCCAGGCGCGCGCCGTGCAGGCGCAGCTGGCGCAGGCGCTGGCGGTCCCGGCAGACGCCATCGAGATCGTTATCATCCGTACCACCGGCGACGCCATCCAGGACCGGCCTTTGTCCGAGGTCGGCGGCAAGGGCCTGTTCACAAAAGAGATCGAGGAGGCGCTGCGTGGCCACCGCATCGATCTGGCCGTCCATTCGGCCAAGGACATGCCGACGGTGTCGCAGCCCGGATTGACGTTGGCCGCCTGCCTCGAGCGCGAGGACCCACGCGATGTCTTCATCAGCCGCAAGGCCAAATCGCTGATGGACTTGGCCGCCGGCGCCACCATGGGCACGGCGTCGCTGCGCCGGCAGGCGATCACGTTAGCCGCGCGGCCGGACCTGCGCGTCGTGCCGCTGCGCGGCAATGTCGAGACGCGTTTGCGCAAGCTCGACAGCGGCGAGTTCGACGGCACCTTGCTGGCGATGGCCGGGTTGAAACGGCTTGGCCTGACCGCGCACGCCACCCACGTCATGTCGGTGGAAGAATTCCTGCCGGCGGTGGCCCAAGGCGCCATCGGCCTGGAAGCGCGCGAAAGCGATACGCGCACGCGCGACATGCTGGCGCGCGTCGATCATGCCGATACCTCGATCGCGGTGTCATGCGAGCGCGCTTTCCTCGCCGAGCTTGACGGCTCGTGCAAGACGCCGATTGCCGGGCACGCGACGCTTTCCGGCAACACCTTGCATTTCCGTGGCCTGATCGCGCGGCCGGATGGCGGCGCGGCGCACGATATCGCCGGCAACGGCCACTTGAGAGACGCGGTGCAGATCGGCGAAGAGGCCGGCCGCGAATTGAAGCACGCCGCGGGTCCCGGATTCTTTGATTAGCTTGAAGAAAGAACAATGCGCCTCGTGCTCACCCGCCCGCAGGACGATAGCGAACGTTCCGCGCTGACGTTGCGCGCGCGCGGCCATGCGGTGCTGGTCGCGCCATTGATGCGGATCGAGCCGGTTGACGCAAACTTGCGCCCGCACTGGGGCGCCGTCATCGTCACCAGCGCCAATGCCGCCGCGGCGATCGCGACGCATAAAGTGCGCGACGCGCTCATCAAGCTGCCGGTCTACGCCGTCGGCAAACGCAGCGCCGATGCAGCGCGCGCGGCGGGCTTCACCGATGTCACGTCGGCCGGCGGCGACCTGCACGACCTGATGTTGATGATTGCCGGGCACCGTCCCGACAAACAGGCGCCGTTGCTTTATCTCGCCGGCGAGGATCGTGCCGGCGACCTGATCGGCGATCTCGCGGTGCACGGCATTGCCGCCGAACTGGCGGTGGTCTATCGCGCCGTCACCGTGCCGTTTCCGCCGGAACTGATCGCGGCGCTGCAAGCAGGCGAAGTCGACGGCGTGCTGCATTTTTCCAGGCGCAGCGCCGACAATTATGGCGACGGCGCCAAAAAAGCCGGGATTGTCGCCCAAGCCCTGAACGTTCGGCATTTCTGCCTGTCGTCACAGATCGCCGAACCGCTTGTCGCCGCCGGCGCGGCCAGGATCGCCGTCGCCAAACGGCCCGATGAGGCTTCATTGATCGCATTGGTCGACGCCGCCAAAGCTTGATAGGATTCGCGCATGACCGACAAGCGCCCAACGCCCGACGCATCGGCCGGCAAAAGCCGCCCCAAGCGCGCGGCGCCGACCATCGATTTGATCGCCACCGAAATGCCCGGCGAGGCGCCAAAGGCCGCCGCCGGGACGCCGCCGCACGATCCGGTCGGCGACACTGCGCCAGCGGCAGCCGGACCGGCTTCCGCGCCGCCGCCGTCGGGCACTGCCGAGGAACCGCGCAAGAGCTCAGGCTTTGCGGTGCCGATGCCGGTACTCGCCGCCGGCCTTGCCGGCGCGGCGGCGATGTCGCTGGTGATGCTGGCGCTCTGGCTCTCCGGCCTGGTGCCGATTCGCTATGCCGGCTCGACCGCCATGCGCGCGCGCGTTACCGGGCTGGAAATGCAGTTGCAGGATTTGCAGAAGCGTCCCGCCAATGTCGCGGATACGAAAGCCGTCGATGGACTGACGCAGCGCGTCGCCAAGATGGAAGAATCGCTGGCCAAGCTGCCCAGCGCCGATCCCGCGCGCGCCGAGCGCGTCGCCGCCGCCGACAACGCGATGAAGTCATTGGGCGTCGCGCTTGCCGCATTGAACCGCCGCAGCGACGACATCGCCGCCAACACCGCGCAGGCGCGCGAACGCGCCGAAGCGGCCGACAACGCGGTGACCGATCTGCGCGGCGGATTGCAGGACGTGTCGAAAGCCGCCAGCGCCGGCGCGTCGTCGGCCGATCTCGAGCCGTTGCAGCAGCGCATCGCCGCGCTCGAACAATCGGCCAAGACTGCGCTCGCCGAAATCGCCAAAGCATCGGCGTCCGATACCACCGCGCGGCTGGCGTTGAGCGCCGCCACGTTGCGCGACTCGGTGCTGCGCGGCGCGCCGTTCACCGAGGAACTGGCGCAGGCCAAATCGCTCGGCGCCGACGGCAAACTTCTCGCCCCGCTGGTGCCATTCGCCGCGAGCGGCTTGCCGAGTGAAAAGACTCTGGCCGCCGAACTCAGTGCGCTGCTGCCCGGCATGATCAAGGCCGCCGGCGCGCCGCCGCCTTCGGCCAATTTCATCGAGCGGCTGCAGGCCAATGCCAGCCAACTGGTGCGCGTCCGGCCGGTCGATGCGCCGGCCGGCGACGATAGCGCGGCGGTGCTGGCGCGACTCGACTTCGATGTGGCGCACGCCGATATCGCCGCCGCTCTCGCCGATCTCGGCAAGCTCACCGAGGCGCAGCGCGCGCCGGCGCAAGGCTGGTTCGTCAAAACAAAAGCCCGCCAGGCAGCGCTTGCCGCCGCGCGCCAGATCGCCACTGAGGCGGCGCGTTCGCTCGGTTCAAAGTGAGGCCGGCATGATTCAGGTCGTCCTGTTCCTGATCACCGTCGCGCTAGTCGCAGCCGGTTTCGCCTGGGTCGCCGACCGGCCCGGCGATGTCGCCATTACCTGGATGGGCTATCACGTCGAGACCTCGCTGATGGTGGCGGCGCTCGCCATTGCCGCACTGATCGTCGTCGCCATGGTGGTGTGGTCGGTGGCGCGCGGAATCCTGCGCTCGCCCGAGCAGGTATCGCTGTTCTTCCGTCATCGCCGCGCCATGAAAGGCTATCTCGCCATCACGCGCGGGCTGATCGCCATCGGCGCCGGCGACCTGCGCCTGGCGCGGCGTTCCGCCGACGAAGCGGCGCGGCTGTCGCCCGGCGATCCGTTGATGCTGCTGTTGGCCGCACAGTCGGCGCAAATGGCCGGCGACCGTGGCGGCGCCGAGCGCGCCTTCCACGAAATGGCGCAGCACGAGAATACAAAGCTGCTCGGTTTGCGCGGTCTCTATATCGAAGCGCAGCGCCGCAATGACGTTGGCGCCGCGCGCCGCGTCGCCGAGGAAGCCGCCAAGGCTGCGCCGGCGCTGGCCTGGGCCGGACAGGCCGTACTCGACGATCGTTGCGCCGCCACCGACTGGTCCGGCGCGCTCGACGCGCTCGATCACATGAAAAGCGCGCTGGAGAAAGACGATTATCGCCGCAAGCGCGCCGTGCTGCTGACCGCGCGAGCGCTGGCGCTGCAGGACATCGATCGCGACGCCGCGCGCGCAGCGGTGCTGGAGGCGGTCAAGCTGGCGCCCGATCTGGTGCCGGCGGCGGCCTTGGCCGGCCGGCGTCTGGCGGAAACCGGCGAGGCGCGCCGCGCCTCGAAAATCCTCAACGCGGCATGGAAGCTCAATCCGCACCCCGACATTGCCGAGGCCTATGCCAACCTGCGCTTCGGCGACACGGCGCGGGCGCGGCTCACCCGCATGCAGTCGCTGGCCGACAAGCTGCCGGGCCAACTCGAAGGCGCTCTTACCGTGGCACGGGCGGCGGTCGATGCCCGCGAATTTGCGACAGCACGCGCGGCGCTGGCGCCGTATCTGTCGACGCCGACGCGCCGCGTCGCCACTTTGATGGCGGAGATCGAAGAGACCGAGCATGGCGACGAAGGCCGCGTGCGCGAATGGCTGGGCCGCGCCATGCGTGCCGCCGGCGATCCGGTCTGGACCGCCGACGGCGTCGTGTCGGACCGCTGGCTGCCGGTGTCGCCGAACGGCCGGCTCGACGGCTACGAATGGCGGATGCCTTTGGCCGAGATCGGTGTCACCTATCCGGTGATCGAAACGCCGCCGCCGGCGCCCGAGCCCCCTGTTGCACTGGAGCGCCCGGACACGGCCACGCCCGTTGTGGCGGTTGCGGAACCGGCGGCGCCGCTGGCGCCGGTCGAGCCTCTGCGCAAGGCGCAAAAGCCCGCCGCGCGGCCCGCGCCAGTCGAGGCGGTGATCCCGCTGGTGCATGCGCCCGACGATCCCGGGCCCGATTCGGGCCTGGACGGCGAGCTGGTGCCGGAAATCGCCGCGGCGGGCGCAGTCAGTCCCTGGCAGCGCCTCAAGCAGCTGTTTCGCTAGGCGGCGAAATTCAGCCTTTCGCAGCTATTTTGCGCGATAAGCGGACGACTAGGGTGCGCTTGCCAAGGGAGGCCAGCGCCGATAGTAAGGCGCCATCACGCGCCAAGCCGACGTAGCTCAGCGGTAGAGCATCCGCTTCGTAAGCGGGGGGTCGGGGGTTCAAATCCCTCCGTCGGCACCAACCTTCGCGGCCAGAGGCCGCTTCGGTTGGCAAGCCATCTTCGTTCCGCGAAGGTTGCTCGTCGAAGCCTCTTGGCCGCCGAAGCCCGCCTTCTGACGAAGGCGGTTGGCGAAGACGGGCTTCGTCGATCTCTCTCACACATCCTGCGGACTGGCGAATTCCGCCGATGAGTGGCCCTTGATCTCGCGCGCGGGCGGACGGCCGAAAATATCACGCCCGGTCGGTTGCCAGGTGCAGACCTCGCCGGCATTCACCCAGATGGTCTTGAATTCGGCCGGCGCGAAGAATTCCGCGAACACCAGTTCGTCGTCCTTGGCGGCTTCGAGATAGTGCCGCTCGCGGTCGGGATAATAGATCACGTCGCCGGCGCGCACCGGGTGCGGCTGCTCGCTGGCATAGACCGTGCCGCGACCGCGCAGCACATACATGAAGTGCTCGGCGCCTTCGTGATGGTGATTGGCCGCCGCCGTGCCCGGCGGATAGATGATCATTTCGCCCTTCACCGCCTTGGTGGCGAACAACTTCGGCGTCACCAGATAGATGCGCTTGCGCGCGTCGTGCTCGGAATCCAGCACCGGCTCGCGCGTCCAGTCCGCCAGCCGGAACGGCGGCGGATTGTGTGCGAAGCCGGGATCGAGCCGCGCGGCATCGGGGATTTCGCCGTACAGAAACACCGCCCCGCCGGCCGCCTGCAAACGGCCGGCAAAGCCGGGCGGCAGGAACGCGACATGCGCATCCGACAGCGCCGCTTCCATGTCGCCGTGCCGCAGCACGGCCTCGCCCGCCAGGCCCTGCAACCAGGCGACGCTGCCGGCCGGCACCGCCAACGACAGATCGCCGCCGGCGGCAAGGCTCAGGCGATCGAGTAGAATGCCGGTGCCGGGCACGCGGGTCGCGGTCAGCAGCCTTTGGCGCCGGCCGCCGGTTCCGCATGGCTCGGCATCCACGGTGCTTTCGTTGAATATAACTGCCACCGAAACGCCCTCTTGCGTTGAAGCCGTTAGCCAACCGATTGAAATTCCGGCATTATATTACCGGGCGATTGTCGGCCCGCTTGGCGCGGGAAATCGCGCACGATTCGAATAATCCTGTCATCCTTCCGGAACACGCAGTAGTAAGATACCCGATAGGGAGCGACGCCGATCTGTCGCATTTCGACTTTAGAGTAGCGCAATGGCCAAACCAGCAGTCGTTCTCGTGGGTGCCGACAAAGGCGGCGTCGGCAAAACCACCGTCGCCCGTACCCTGCTCGATTATTTCGGCGCCCACCAGACCCCGACGCGCGCCTTCGACACCGAAGCGCCGCGCGGCACGCTGCATCGCTTCCATCCGGAAAAAACCGAGATCGTCGATGTGACGCAGATCGCCGACCAGATGAAGATCTTCGACACGCTCGGCAGCGCCGACGCCAAGGTGACGGTGATCGACATTCGCGCCGGCCTGTTGTCACCAACCTTGCAGGCGCTCAACGATATCGGCTTCATCGAATCGGCCAAGAAGGGCCAGATCACCTTCGCGGTGTTTCACATCCTCGGGCCGTCGATTGCTTCGCTCGAGGAAATCAACGAGACCGCGCGCTTCGTCGGCGACGCCAGCTACTTCCTGGTGAAGAACCACATCAACGAGACTTCGTTCTTCGACTGGGACCCGTCGACCTACAATTCCTATTTCAACCAGATCAAGAACGCGCAAGAGATCAACATCCCCAAGCTCAACGAGATGGCGACCGAGCAGGTGGAAGTGGCCAGCGTTCCCTATGTGCAATTCGTCGCCAACAAGAACGCCAAGGCCGAGGCCGCCAACTATTCGTTCGTGCTGCGCGGCTATGTGCGCCACTGGCTCGGCAATGTCTGGGGCGAATACGACCGGGTCAAGCTGATCGATCTGGTTTCGCCGAAAGCCGAGAGCAACGTCCGCCAGGTAGCCGGTTAGCGTCACGCGCGCCGGCTCGTTTCGCTCGCGCCTGAGGATGACGGGTCGAGAGAGACGATGACGTTCCGTAACACCGTTACCATCGTCGCCTCGCCGCGCTCGCGTACTGGCAAGACTTTGCTCGCGCGCCTGCTGGTCGATTACCATCGGCAGGAAAGCCGCGCCTTTCAGGCCTTCGACCTCAATGGCGGCGACGACACGCTGGCGCAGTTTCTGCCCGGTGAGGTCATCCAGGCCGGCGTCGGCGACGTGCAGGGCCAGATGGCCTTGTTCGATTCGCTGGTTTCTCCCGACGACGTCGCCAAGATCGTCGATGTCGGCTACGAGGCCTTCGACTCGTTTTTCACGCTGGCACACCAGATCGGCTTCATGGACGAAGCGCGGCGGCGCAGAATCGCGCCGGTGATCCTGTTCATGATCTCCGCCGACCGCGCCTCGACCGAGGCCTATCGCACCCTGCGCGTGCGCTTTCCGCGTCTGACTTTGTCGCCGGTGCATAATGAAATGCTCGGGCCCGGCCAGTACCGCGATAAATATCCGATCGCCGGCGCCGGCGCGGCGATGCTGCGCTTTCCGGCGCTGGCGCCGGGCCTGCGCAAATACATCGAGAAGCCGCCGTTTTCATTCTCCGGCAGCGAACTCGCCAACACGAAAAACATTCCGCTCGACGTCCATATCGAATTGCAACGCTGGCTCCGCAAAATGCATATCGAGTTCCGCGAGCTCGATCTGCGCGTTTTGCTGGCGGATTTGCAGGCGTCGCTGCGATTGTAACAAATTCACCGAAAATTCGCGCCGAATTGCGCGAGGGATACTACACGCCGGTACCACCATCCGGTTCGGCGAACATGCTATGGAACGAAACTGCAGCTGGGGTGTTCCCTACCCGCAACTTTCCGCGAAATGCGTAGGAGGCTACACGATGTGGATTTCATTCTTCACCGTCGCCCTCGTTATCGCTATCGGTCTGGCTACTGCGTCGCTCGTCATCGAATCAAACACCAAGGCGCCGCGCCGGATGGTTCGCCGGCGGGTTCGCAGTTAATCTAAACCTGTTGTCTGAGTGGTATCCCTCTCGGCGGCCTTCGGGCCGCCGTTTTTTTTGGGGCCGCCTTTTTCTTGCGCGGCCGGCCGGGAACTCTGTAATACTGCCTTTATGCAACGTCCGCTGGTTTTCTCGAGGCGCTTTGCGCCGCTGTTCTGGTGTCAGTTCTTCGCCGCCTTCAACGATAATTTTTTGAAGACCTCGCTGGTGTTCCTGATCCTGTTCGGCGCCGACGTCACGCAGGCCGAGGCGGGCGCGCTGATCACGCTGGCGAGCGCGATCTTCATCGCGCCCTACTTCATCCTGTCCGGGCTCGGCGGCGAACTCGCCGACCGCTACGACAAGGCACGGGTGGCGCAGTGGCTCAAATTCGTCGAGATCCTGGTCGCCATCATCGCGGTGGCCGGCTATACGCGGCAGTCGATCCCGCTGCTATTCGTGGCGCTGCTCGGCTTCGGCATCATCGCGGCGCTGTTCGGCCCGATCAAATACGGCATCCTGCCCGATCATCTCGAGCGTGAAAGACTTCCGGCCGCCAATGCGCTGGTCGAGGGCGCGACCTTTATCGCCATCCTGACCGGCACCATCGTCGGCGGCCTGGCCGCGCAAAGTCCGTATCTTGGCGGCGGCGTCCGCCTCTTCGGCGTGCTGGTGATCGGCTTTGCCGTCGCCTGCTGGCTGTCGGCCTTGCGCATTCCGCCGAGCGGCGAAGGCGCGCCGCACCTTAAGGTCACCAACAACATCGTGTCCTCGACCGCCGCCATGATCCGCCACCTGCACGCCGACAAACGGCTATGGTGGGGCGCGATGGTGACGAGCTGGTTCTGGCTCATTGGCATCGTGGTGATGTCGCTGCTGCCGCCTTTGATCAAGACATTGCTCGGCGGCAATGAGGACACCGTCACCGCTTATCTCGCGGTGTTCTCGATCGCCATCGGCATAGGCTCCGCGCTCGCCGCGCTGATCGCGCGCGGCCGCATCGTGCTGCGCACGACGCTCGCCGGCGCGCTGCTGCTCGGGGTGTTCGCACTCGACCTCGGCATGACGACGCTGGGCGTGTCAGCGGCGGCGGCAGCGCAGGCGCCGCAAGCGGTGTTCGGAACGCCGCTCGGCCTGCGCGCCGCGATCGATCTGGCCGGGCTCGCGGTCGCCGGCGGGCTGTTCATCGTGCCGGCTTTTGCCGCCGTGCAGGCCTGGTCGGATGCCGATTACCGCGCCCGCACCGTCGCCGCGGTCAATGTGCTCAATGCCGCCTTCATGACCGGCGCCACCGTGCTGGTGGCGCTGTTGCAGCATTTCGGCGTCACCGTG
>JAQSCR010000480.1 GCA_029945495.1 Pseudolabrys sp.
GTCGAGATTGGTAATGTAGACCATCGACGGCGCGAACTCGGCGTCCATGCGGATACCCTTGATGTTGACGATGCGCGGACGGCCGTCGGCGAATACGGTGCCAGACACCGAACGGGTCTGGGTCTCGGTCGTCACCGTGATCGTGATCAGGCTCTCGAAATCGCCGGCCATCTCGCGGGTGACTTCTTCGACGACGATGCCGCGCTCCTTGGCCATGATCGGCGCCGACACCAGGTTCGATTCGCCGAGCATCGGCCGCAACAGGCCGGCGAGCGCGGCCGAGGTCAGCGCCTTGGTCTTCATCTGCGCCACCTCGCCTTCGTAGGCGATCTGCACCTTGCTGATGCCGGTCTCTGTGAGCTGGCCGGCGAACGAGCCGAGCTTTTCGGCCAGCGCGATGAACGGCTTGAGCTTGGGCGCTTCCTCGGCGGTGATCGACGGGAAGTTGACCGCGTTCGAGATCGCGCCGCGCAGCAAATAGTCCGACATCTGCTCGGCGACCTGCAGCGCGACGTTTTCCTGCGCTTCGGTCGTCGCCGCGCCGAGATGCGGCGTGCACACGACATTGGGATGACCGAACAGCGGATTTTCCGTCGCTGGTTCGGTGACGAAGACGTCGAACGCGGCGCCCGCGACCTTGCCCGAGTCGAGCGCCGCGCGCAGCGCCACCTCGTCGACCAGACCACCGCGCGCGCAATTGACGATGCGCACGCCTTTCTTCATCTTCTCTATGGCTTTCGCATCAAGGATGTTCCTGGTCTTGTCGGTGAGCGGCGTGTGCAGCGTGATGAAGTCGGCGCGCTTGAGCAGTTCATCGAGCTCGACCTTCTCGACGCCGATATCGAGCGCGCGCTCCGGCGACAGGAATGGATCGTAGGCGATCACTTTCATCTTCAGGCCGATGCCGCGTTCGGCGGCGATCGAACCGATATTGCCGCAGCCGATGACGCCCAGCGTCTTGCCGGTGATTTCCACGCCCATGAAGCGGTTCTTTTCCCACTTGCCGGCCTGCGTCGAAGCGTCGGCCTGCGGAATCTGGCGCGCCAAAGCGAGCATCAAAGTGATGGCGTGTTCGGCGGTGGTGATCGAATTGCCGAACGGCGTGTTCATCACGATGATGCCCTTGGCGGTCGCCGCCGGAATATCGACATTGTCGACGCCGATACCGGCGCGGCCGATCACCTTCAGATTCTTGGCGTTTTCCAGGATCTTCGGCGTCACCTTGGTGGCCGAGCGGATCGCCAACCCGTCGTAATTGCCGATGATCTCGGCGAGCTTGTCCTTGTCCTTGCCGAGATTGGGCTGGAAATCGACCTCGATACCGCGGTCCTTGAATATCTGGATGGCGGCTTCGGAGAGAGCGTCGGAGATGAGAACTTTGGGCATGGGAACCTCATTTGTCATTCCGGCCGAGCGCGCAGCGCGAGAGCCGGAATCCAGATGGAATTTTCGGTGTGTATGGATTCCGGGTTCGCCGCTTTGCGGCGCCCCGGAATGACGATTGTTAGACCGCTTTCGGCAGCGCGGCCTTGGTCTCGGCGAAGGCCCAGTCGAGCCAGGGCAGCAGCGCCTCGACGTCGCTGGTTTCAACCGTCGCGCCGCACCAGATGCGCAGGCCCGGCGGCGCGTCGCGGTAGAAGGCGATGTCGTAGGCAACGCCTTCCTTCTCCAGGAGACCCGCGAGCGACTTGGCGAAAGCCGCCTGCGCGTCGAGCGACAGCGCCGTCACGGCGGGATCGGTGACGACGAGACACACCGAAGTGTTCGAGCGCGTCGCTTCGACCTTGGCGAGATGGCCGACCCACGAGGCCTTGGCCACCCATTGCGCGATCGCCTTGGCGTTGGCGTCCGAGCGCGCGATCGTGGCGGCAACGCCGCCGATCGACTTGGCCCAGTTCAGCGTGTCGAGATAATCCTCGACGCACAGCATCGACGGCGTGTTGATGGTCTCGCCAACGAAGATGCCTTCGTTGATCTTGCCGCCTTTGGTGAGCCGGAAAATTTTCGGCAACGGCCAGGCCGGCTTGTACGTCTCGAGACGCTCGACCGCGCGCGGCGACAGAATGAGCATGCCGTGCGCGCCCTCGCCGCCCAGCGCCTTCTGCCAGGAGAAGGTGACGACATCGAGCTTGGTGAAATCGAGGTTCTGCGCGAACGCCGCCGAGGTGGCGTCACAGATGGTCAGGCCTTCGCGGTCCGCGGCGATCCAGTCGCCGTTCGGCACACGCACGCCGGAGGTGGTGCCGTTCCAGGTGAACACCACGTCGGTCTTGAAATCGACTTTGCCGAGGTCAGGAAGCTCGCCATAGGGCGCCTTGAGCACCGTGACGTCTTTCAGCTTCAGCTGCTTCTCGACGTCGGTAACCCAGCCTTCGCCGAACGATTCCCAGGTCAGCATGGTGACGGGGCGCGCGCCGAGAAGCGACCACAGCGCCATTTCGACGGCGCCGGTATCGGAGGCCGGCACGATGGCGATGCGGTATCCGGCGGGGACGCCGAGAATTTCACCGGTGAGATCGATGGCGCGCTTGAGCTTCGCCTTGCCGATCTTGGCACGGTGCGAACGGGCGAGCGCTGCGTCGGTGAGGGCTTGGAGGGACCAGCCTGGGCGCTTGGCGCAGGGGCCGGACGAGAAGTGCGGAATTGCCGGCCGCACGCCGGGCTTCGTCGCTGTCATAATCTATCCTTCCAGATAGCAGCCTCTCGTTGGGGAGAGGTGTCCCACTGGTGGACATAAGGAAGGACGCGCGAAACGTCAAGCTGATTAAAGGCGAGCCCGCTTTAATAGGCAGTTTATACGGGCAGGCGTTGCGCGACGCGCCGTCGTCGCTAGCGCCCGAGGGGGGCGTCTTCGAAATTCCAGCGCAGGCCAACCCGCACTTCGTGGGCGGCGATGTTCTTCAGCTTGAAGCTGCCGAACGCATCGGCTTGGGTCCTGACGTCGCCGAGACTGACATAGCGATAGCCGAAGTCGACCATCACGTTGGGTGAGATGCTGTACGCCACGCCGGCCATGCCGGCCCAGGCGAAATTCCACTGGCTGCGCGACGAGTTCGACGCGAACGGCGGCGTCGCCGCACTGACGAAATTGGAGATGTGCATGTTAGCCGTGCCGGCGCCGACCCCGACATAGGGCGTCATGCGATACCAGCTGCCGAGGTCGAGATAGCCGTTCAACAGAATCGTGGTGGCGGTGACTTTGGCGGTGGTATCGCCGGGCGTCACGACCTGGCCGGAATAACTCGTCGCCGGAATGAAATCGACGGTGATGTCGGAGCGCAACCAGCCGCTCTTGATGCCGGCGCCGATACTGGCGTTGATATTGTTGTTCAGCTTGCCGGACGTGGGTGCGAGAAAGCCGTTCGCCGCCTCGGCGCTGCCGCTCTTCAGCCAGCTATAGCCAATGTCGCCGCGCAAATACCAGCCGGCGAAAGGCTCCGACTCAGGCTCCGAATATTTCGACGAGGATGCGGGAGGCGCCAGCGTCCGGTCGCCCGGCATATCGGCGGCCAACGCGCCGGCAGCAGAGACGGAAAGCACCGCACCGCCGATGACCGACATCCGCAACAGACCCATGACTCGTTCCCTCACAACACCACACTCAAAATCGCCGGTACACGATGCCGCATTTAAGTTAAGCGGCGTTTAACCACGTTTCTTCACCACACCGGCGCGCGCGGTTAACGAACCGCGCCCTCGCCTCAACCTTTGCTGCGCAGCGGCGGCTGCACGTAAACCGGCGCCGGCTGGTAGACCGGCGGCGCCTGATAGACCGGCGGCGGCGCGTAGTACGTCGTCGGCCGCTGCTCGAACGCATCGAAATTGAAGCGCAGACCAAGCTTGAAGTCGTGCGAGGTCAGGTGCTTGAATTCCATCGGGTTGTAGAAAGTGTTGCCGCCGAGATAGGTATACAGATCGCCCGACGCCGCGTTGCCGAGATCGACATAGCGATAGGCAAACTCGACGGTAAAGTTCTTCGAAACTTTGTAGGCGACGCCAGCATGTAGCGCCCAGGCCAGATTCCATTTCGACTGCGTATCGCCGAAGGCGACGCTGCCACCGGCGCAAACCGTACAGACGTCCTGAAAACTGTGAATCGTATTGCGCGATGTACCGATACCGGCGCCGACAAACGGCGTGAACCCGTTCCAGGTGCCGAGATCGACATAGCCGTTCAGGAGGAACAGCCATTCCGATTTGCTGCCGGTATATTCGTCGGTGATGGTGCCGCCACCGCTGGTGATAACCTGGGTGCCGTGAAAATTCGCCTTCGAGCGGTATTCACCAGTCACGTCAAAGCGCAGCCAATCGTTGTAGTAGTAGCCGATGCCGAGACCGAACAGCGGCGAAGCGTCGAAGCCCATTCCGACATTTGTCACTGAATTGTTGACGTCGTTGACGTTGGTCAGATCGCGAAGCGACTGGTTGGTCACGCCGATATCGCCGCGCAGATACCAGCTGGAAAATTCCTCGACCACCGGCGGCGGCACATAACAGGGAACCGCGCCATAGGGCGCACGGCCGGAAGCGATGAGCGCCGCGTCGTAGCACTGCTGCGGCGGCGCATAATCGGCCGCGCGCGCCGCGCTTACGGCGAACGAAAGCATCGCAATCAGGATCGAAACTTTAAGACGCGTACAGGCCATGCCGGCATCCTTCACAAAAATATCCGTCGGTCGCCGAAGCGACGGATCATGTGAGGACGATGGCAGCAAATCCTTAAGTGGCTCTTAACCCTGTTTTTTAACCACGTCGTTTAACCAACGGCGGACGCGCGGCCGCCATGCGCGGCCTGCGGGCTGTGACAATGATTTTAGGAAATCGTTTACCTTTGCGGCGCGCAGGCGCCGCGTTCCGCTCACGGCACCTTGCGGACCCAGTCGTAGCTGACCAGCCGCTCGGCCAGCGCAATCAGGGCGCCGCGCGCGGCGGCATCCTCGATGGCGAGGAACGCCTGGGCGAGACGCATCGCCTCCTGGACCCGGGCATCGTCGTCGCGCACACCGTCCGGCCGGTTTCTCGCGACACCGGTCTTGGCGAAGTTACAGACCGGCTGGTCGTCGACAGCCTTCTTCTTGACCGCCAGTTGAACGACATTATGGCCGTGTTTTCGCGGCGGTTTGTTCATGGACTTCATGGGCGGACCACTCGTGCAACGGGGCTGCCCTCAAGGGGTAGCCGGTTAGGCTGCTGTGCCGGGACGGCCCAAGAGCAACTCAGCGTTGAAGATCGTATTCGCAACCCCAAAAGTCATTAACGGGGTTCTGGCGTTTTATGAGGTTCCATCTCATAATGTTTCGATGGAACTGCGCCACCTCAGATATTTCATGGCCGTCGCCGAGGAATTGCATTTCGCCCGCGCCGCCGCGCGCCTCAACATCGCGGCGCCGACGCTGAGCCAACAGATCGGCGCGCTCGAATCCATGCTCGGCGCCAAATTATTCACCCGCAAGACCAAGACCGCGGTCGCCCTCACCCATCCGGGCAAACGGTTTTTGATCGAAGCGCAGGCCACGCTGCGGCAGGCGGCGCAAGCGGAGATGGTCGGACGCCAGGCCGCCCGCGGCCACACCGGTTCGATCGCGGTCGGCTTCATTCTCTCGGCCGGCTTCAGCGGCTTGATGTCGTCGACGCTGGTCAAATTCAAAAAGACACATCCGGACGTTACGTTCCAGATATGCCGAATGCTGACCTTTGCGCAGTATAAAGCGATCGCCGACGGTTCACTCGATGTCGGCTTTTCGCAGGCGCCAAAACGCTATCCGTCCGGTCTGGACGGTTTCATCATCAGCCGGCAGCCGCTATGGGCGGCAATTCCGGAAGGCCATCCCCTGGCCGCGCGCAAGAAGATCACGCCGGCGATGCTGCTCGAAGAAAACTTCGTCGCCTTGTCGATGGAATTGGAAACCGGGTTTTGGGGAAACATCGCGGCCATTATGCCGGCTGGCGTGTCGCCGCGCATTGTCGAGCGCGCGCCCGACGCTTTTACATTGATGACGCTGGTGGCTGCCGGCGTCGGCGTCAGCGTGCTGTCGGAACCGTTCACGCACATCGCCATGCCGGGCATTGCCTTTCGCAAAATCGTTGGCGCCGTCGGAACAGCCGACCTCGCCGTCGTCCACCGCAAGAATGAAACAGCCCCGGTGGTCGCAGCGTATATCGACTTCCTGCGGTCGCAGGCGCGCTTAGGCTGAGCGCGCGAGCTGGCGCTCGAACATGGCGAAGATCTCGCACCAGTCGGCCTCCGCCGCATCGCGATCGTAAACGTCGCGGTCGGGCAAGGAATAGCCGTGGTTGGCGCCGGCATGCACATTGTGGCGATAGGTGACGTTGTCGCGGCCGACAAAAGCCTGTTCGAGCGCGGCGCGCGTTGCCGGCGGGGTGAGGTGATCGCGTTCGCCGAAGCCGCAATACATTTCGCCGCGCATGACATTCGCCAGCCGATGCGGCGAGTCGGCGGCGTCCGACACGAGCCGCGTGCCATGCAAGCAGGCATTCGCCCGAAACCGGTCGGGAAACTCCTGCGCGGCGTGAAACGCTAGGCGGCCGCCCAGGCAGAAGCCGACGGAGCCTGCGGCCGCGCGATTGACCGGCTGGTCGCCGCAGAAATCGAGGATCGCGGCAATATCGGTGATCGCGGTTTTCCGGCTGAGCGCCGTGGCGTGGCCGCGCATTTCCTCCTGCAGCGCGGCCGGCAAAGTATCGAACGACGCCATCTGGCCGGCGGCGTTGCGGCGCTCGTAACGGATTTTGCCGTCGCGATAAAACAGGTTCGGCGCCACGCAATAATAGCCTTGCGCCGCTACGCGGCGCGCGATCGCGAACAGTTCCTCGCGCAGGCCCCAGATGTCCATGAACAGCACCACCAGCGGGAACGGGCCGGCGGCCGCCGGATGGGCGGCATAGCCGTCCATGATTCCGTCCGGCGTGGGGATATCGATCGGCTTGCCAATCATATGGTTTTGCCGATCATATCGCTTTGCCGATCATGCCGCGGTCGCGCGCGTCACTTGGAAAAATCAATATTCAGGCCCTTGATGATATCCGTCCACTGAACGCGGTCGGCGGCGACGCGCTCGCTCATCTTGCCCGGCGGCCCGCCGAGCACCTGCAGTCCGATCTTCTGGAATTTCTCGCGAACGTCGGGCTTGCGCAGGGAGGCCTCGATCGCGGCGTTGAGCTTGGCGACGATCGCCGGCGGCATGTTCGGCGGTCCGTAGATGCCGGTCCAGGTCGAACAGACCACGTCGATGCCGCTCTCTTTCAATGTCGGCAGGTTGGGCTGCGCTTCCAGTCGCTTGTCACCGGCGACCGCGATGATCACCTGTTCCATCCCCGGGCCGTAGGCCGGCGTGCCGAGATCGATCTGGCCGCCCATCAGGTCGAGAATGATTTGCTGGCCGCCGCGATAGGCAATGTAGTTGCCTTCGATCTTCGTCTGTTTCGCGAGCAGCACACCGCAGAGATGGCCCATGGTGCCGATGCCGGGATGGGCGATGCTGAGTTTGTGGTCTTTGGTTTCGGCGTAAGCGAGCAGATCCTTGATCGACTTGACGCCGACCTTGGGGTTGACCAGCACAGCGTTCGGCGTATCGGCCACCAGGGAAATCGGCGTGAAATCCTTGTTGGCATCGTAGGTGATCGCCTTGTCCATCAGCGGGCGAAACACCATCGGGCCGATATTGGTTTGCAACAGCGTGTAGCCGTCGGGCTCGGCTCTGGCCACCGCCTGGACGCCAATCACGCTGCCGCCGCCCGGCCTGAATTCGACAACGACCGGCTGGCCGAGCGAGGCCGACATATCCTGCGCGAGCGAGCGGGCGATCAGTTCCATCATGCCGCCCGCCGTCGAAGCGATCACCAGCGTGATCGGCCGCGCCGGCCAGTCCTCGGCAGACGCCGGCCGCGGCGCGCCGCCGAGCAGCGCCGTCACGGCGGCAAGAGCAATGGCGGGGACAAGAAAGGCTCGACGCAGCGATTGGCGTATGGCGCGACCTCCATCGATTTCACATCGCGCAACTCTCGCGCAGATTGCGCCGGCAAGCAACATATCCCATCGGCATGGGCCGCGATTATATTCCGCTGCAACCGGCGGCGCGTCGGCGATCAGCTTTCGCCAGCGGCCAAGACCATTACGCCGCCGCTTTGCCGAGCGCCTCGATGACGTCGTCGACCGCCGCTTCGACCAGCGCCTTGTCGTCACCCTCGCCCATGACGCGGATCAAAGGCTCGGTGCCGCTTGGGCGCACCAGCAGACGGCCGCCCTGGCCGAGCTTCTTTTCGGCGCTGGCGATGGCCGACTTGACGCCGGCATTCTCCAGCGGCTTGCCGGCCTTGAAGCGGACGTTCTTGAGAATCTGCGGCAGCGGCTCGAAGCGGTGGCAAATTTCCGACACCGGCTTGTTGTGGCGCTTGACCACCGCCAGCACCTGCAGCGCGGCGACCAGGCCGTCGCCGGTGGTGGTGTAGTCCGACAGGATGATGTGGCCGGACTGCTCGCCGCCGATGTTGTAGCCGTCGGCGCGCATGCGCTCGAGCACGTAGCGATCGCCGACCGGCGTGCGCACCAGCTCCAAGCCGATGCCACCGAGATAGCGCTCAAGGCCGAGATTGGACATCACGGTGGCGACAACGCCGGGCCGGCTCAGACGGCCGTCCGCCTTCCAGCTTTCGGCAATGACGGCGAGCAGCTGATCGCCGTCGACGACGTGGCCAAGTTCGTCGATGATCATGACGCGGTCGGCGTCGCCGTCGAGCGCGATGCCGATGTCGGCGCGCACCTCGCGCACCTTGCTGGTGATGGCGGCGAGATCGGTCGAGCCGCAGTTCTTGTTGATGTTGAAACCGTCCGGATCGACGCCGATCGGAAACACCTCGGCGCCCATTTCCCACAGCGCGCCGGGCGCGACCTTGTAGGCGGCGCCATTGGCGCAATCGACTACGACACGCAGGCCGTCGAGCGAGAGATGGCGCGGCAGCGTCAGCTTGGCGAATTCGATGTAGCGATCCTGCACGCCGTCGATGCGGCGGGCGCGGCCGAGGTCCTGACCCTTGGCCAACTGGTTGCTGAGATCGGAATCGATCAGCGTCTCGATCTTGGCTTCGACCTTGTCGCTGAGCTTGAAGCCGTCGGGTCCGAACAGCTTGATGCCATTGTCGTCGAACGGATTATGCGACGCGGAAATCATCACGCCGAGATCGGCGCGCATCGAGCGCGCCAGCGCGCCGACGGCCGGCGTCGGGATCGGGCCGGTGAGCAAAACGTCCATACCAACGGAAGTGAAGCCGGCGACCATCGCGTTCTCGATCATGTAGCCGGACAGGCGGGTGTCCTTGCCGATCAGCACCCGGTGACGATAGTCGCCATTCTTGAAAATCAGGCCGGCGGCCTGGCCCACTTTAAGCGCCAGCTCCGGCGTGATGACTTTGTTGGCAAGCCCGCGAATACCGTCGGTGCCGAAATAGCGACGAACCATGAAATCCCCTAACGCTGACTAAGTCTTCAAAGCCCCTAAAGGACCGCCGATGAGCGGGCAAGAGTGCCGGCAAGAGAACCAGCAAGTGCGCGGGCCACCCTGGGCCTCGGCATTCCAAGTCTTGTGCCCCAAGTCTTGCGGGCCGTTATAGTCGGCCAATCGGCGCACTTTACGTCAAAAATTATGAGTAATCATTACCGATTGCGGTTAACCGGCCGCGAAAAGGCCGGGGCCGCCCCGGTTTTTCGCCGCCGGCGCCGGGCATTTCGCCTGTTCCCGCCCTGTGCTAACCGGTTAATCCCGCGGTTTCGCTTAAAGACCAAGCCCAAGGCTTAAAGACCAAGAGCGCGCGCTATGAAGAATGTCGCCTGTATCGATGACCTGCGCACCATCGCCAAGGCCAAGGTGCCGCGCGTCTTTTTCGACTATGCCGAATCAGGCTCGTACAGCGAGCAGACCCTGCGCGCCAACCGCGCCGACCTCGAGGCGATCAGACTGCGTCAGCGCGTGCTGGTCGATGTCTCGGAGCGCAACCTGGCCACCACCGTGCTCGGGCAGAAGCTGGCCGCGCCGCTGATCCTGTCGCCGATCGGCCTGTTGGGGATGCAACACGGCGACGGCGAGATTCTCGCCGCCCGCGCCGCCAATGAAGCCGGCATTCCGTTCACGCTGTCGACCATGTCGGTCGGCTCGATCGAGCACGTCGCCGCGGCGACCCACAAGCCGTTCTGGTTCCAGCTTTACGTCATCCGCGACCGCGGCTTCTCCAAGGCGCTGATGGATCGCGCCGTCGCCGCCAAGGTCAACACCTTAGTGCTGACCGTCGATTTGCAGGTGCTCGGCCAGCGCCACAAGGACGTCAGGAACGGCCTGACCGTGCCGCCGGAATTCCGCATCAAGAACGTCATCGACATTGCCACCAAGCCGGCCTGGGCCTGGAGCGTGCTCAACGGCAAGAGCAAGACCTTCGGCAACATCTCCGGCCACGTGCCGGGCATGGAGAACGTCAACTCGCTGGGGAAGTGGACGCAGGATCAGTTCGACCCGGCGCTGACCTGGAAGGATGTCGAGTGGATCAAGGATTACTGGCCGGGCCATCTCGTCATCAAGGGCATTCTCGACGTCGATGACGCCAGGACCGCCGTGAAGATGGGCGCCGACGCCATCGTCGTATCGAACCATGGCGGCCGCCAGCTCGACGGCACCTCATCGTCGATCTCGATGCTGCCGCGCGTCGCCGACGCGGTCGGCAGCGATACGGAAATTTTGTTCGACGGCGGCATTCGCACCGGCGCCGACATCGTGCGCGCCATCGCGCTCGGCGCGCGCGCCTGCCTGATCGGCCGCGCCTATGTCTGGGGATTGGGTGCCGGCGGGCAAGCGGGCGTCGCCAAGGCCATCGACATTCTGCGCAACGAACTCAGCGTCACCATGGCGCTGACCGGCGTCGGCAGAATCGCCGACATTGACGGCCGCGTGCTCGAAGGCGGCGAGGCGAAGGCGAAACCGGCTAAGGCCGCGAAGCCGAAAGCCAAAGCGCCGGCGAAGCCGAAGGCGGGCGGGTAGATCTTATGTCTTCAGACCGGCCCACGCCGCTCAAGGCTTCCGCCTTCGCGCATTTCGGCGACATCACCACGCGCTGGATAGACAACGACGTCTACGGCCACGTCAACAATGTGGTCTATTACTCGTTCTTCGACACCGTGGTCGCCGAATATCTGGTGGCGCAGGGCGCGCTCGATTTTCACAAGGGCAGCACGATCGGCCTGGTGGTCGAGACCAAGTGCAGCTACTTCTCAGCCGTCGCCTTTCCCGACCGCGTGCGCGCCGGCCTGCGCGTCGCGCATCTCGGCATTTCCAGTGTGAAATACGAGATCGGCATTTTCCGCAATGACGAACAGACCGCCGCGGCGCAGGGCTATTTCATCCACGTCTATGTCGACCGCGCGAGCAACAAGCCAGTGCCGTTGCCGGATGCGTTGAAACAGGCGTTGCAGAGACTGGTGCGCTAGCTTTCTTTTACCCTCCCCCTTGCGGGGAGGGTCGGCGAACGAAGTGAGCCGGGGTGGGGGGTAACTGCGGACAAGCACGACCCCCACCCCGCTCGCTTCGCAAAAGCGCC
>JAQSCR010000481.1 GCA_029945495.1 Pseudolabrys sp.
GGCGGTGCCGGCGCCGGACAATTGATCGAGCACGCCGAGCGAATTCGCCGACAGCAGGTTGGCGTAGAAGGTCGCGAGCGCGCCGGTCAGCCCGGTCGAATAGCCGGCCTCAAGCACATTGCCGACGGCGGTTTGGTTGTGCGTCGCGCCGGGCGCCGAACCGAAGCCGAGGCGATCAAGCCGGAAGCTCAAGCCCGTATAGTTCGTCGAATCGCCGCTGTCATAGATCGGCGTCACCGTGAAGAAAGGCGACGACGCAACATAGTGATCGAATCCCGACGCGATCGTATTGCCCAAAGTCCCCGCGCCATAGGGTGTCAGACCGACGCCGGTGCCGGAGAATGTCGTGTTCGCATAAAGCTGCTGTTGAATAACGATCTTCAACGTGCCGCGCGCCGTGATGGCGTCCGCCGACAGGTTATCGACGAGGCCGGCATTGTCCATGCGCAACGCCAGCGTGCCGCTCGTTGTCTGGATAAAGCTGTTGCCGGCGCCGGCCCCGCTTTGATTGGTGATCAGGAAGGTCGGATAGCCGATCAACGGGGTACCGGGGTCGCTGATCGTGACCAGCCCGCTATTGGTGACGGTATTGCCAATGCCATCGACGTTCATATAGCCGTCAAGCGTGCCGCCGGCCTTGTTGTTGAACGCGTTGCTGACCGCCGAGCAGCTGCACGCGTCGATGCTGAAGGCGCCGCCGGTCGCCCGAATCGTTCCGAAGTTATCGAGCACGCTGCCGGTGCCGCGAAACTGGATGCCGCTGCCGTTCGTGCCGACGGTGATGGTTCCGGTGTTGGTGACGATGTTGTTGTCGAAGGCCTGAAGGCCGGTACCGAAGTTGCCGGTCGAAATAGTGCCGCTGTTAAGAGCGCGATGATTGTTGGTGATGATGACGCCGATGCCGAAATTGCCGATATTGATGCTGCCACTATTGGTGAAGCTGTTAGATACCGGCAGCGCCGTATTGGCGCCGATGGCAATGCCGGTCGCGCTTTGGCCGACGGTGATCGTTCCGGAATTGAAGACGGTGCTGGTCAAGCCAAGGGCTATGCCATAGCCGGAGGCCCCGTCTCCGATGGTGATCGTGCCGGAATTGGTGGCGGCATTGCGGTTGCCGGCGCTGATGCCCGCGCCGTCGGCGCCGGCCGAAATCGTTGCGTTATTCTGGATTGTGTTGTCGTTGTTCAGCAAGATTCCGGCGGCATTGTCGCCGGCGGTGATGGCCCCGTTATTGGTGACGAGGTTGCCGTTGCGCAATTCGATCGCCGACAGGCCGTTGTCGACAACGGTCGTGCCGGGCTGCACGGTCAGGGTCAGGTTGTCACCGGCAGCGTCGGCATAGCCATTGGTGCCGGGCGCCATGCAGGTGATGGTCGATCCGCTCAGGAAGCAATCGGCGGAGGCGGTCGAGACGGCGCAAAACAGCGCTGCTCCCGCGACCATGGCCACGCCGCAACGCCGCCTTCACAAGGGACGAAAGCCCGCCGCCCATCACGCCGACGCTCAATTTCCAGCCGCGCCAGACGCAGCCCCGGCGCTCCTTTAGCACGGTATGCCGGTGCCGTGCGAATCGGTTGTGCCCAGCCCGGGATAACTCGCCGGCGTTGTCGACTGGGGGCGGATCGGCTATGCGCTCGGGTCCCACAGCGGCGGTTCCCATGTCCCCCCAGCGCGCCACTTTGTTCGGCTTTGCCGCGATCCTGATGTGGTCGCTGCTGGCGCTGTTGACGGTGGCGTCCGGCACGGTGCCGCCGTTCCAGCTGGCGGCCTTGACCTTTGCCCTCGGCGGCGTGATCGGCGCGGTCTGGGTGTCGCGGTCCGGCGCATGGGGCGCCTTGCGGCAGAAGCCGCAGGTCTGGCTGCTCGGCGTCAGCGGCCTGTTCGGTTACCACGCGCTGTATTTCCTGGCGCTGCGTCTGGCGCCGCCGGCGGAAGCCGGACTGCTGAATTACTTCTGGCCGCTGCTCATCGTGCTGTTCTCAGGCCTGTTGCCGGGCGAGCATCTGCGCTGGCATTCGATCGCCGGCGGCCTGCTCGGTCTTGCCGGCACGGTGATCCTGTTTCTCGGCAAAGGCATTGCCCCGGCGCTGGAATACGTGGCCGGCTACAGCGCGGCGTTTTGCGCGGCCTTCATCTGGGCCGGTTATTCGGTGCTGTCGCGCCGCTTTGTCGGCGTGCCGACCGCGGCGGTTGCCGGCTTTTGTCTCGCCACCGCATTGCTGGCGGCGTTGTGTCACGTCGCTTTCGAGACGACGGTGTGGCCGGCGAATGCCGGCCAATGGCTCGCGGTCGCCGGTCTCGGCATCGGCCCCGTTGGTATCGCGTTCTATGCCTGGGACATCGGCGTCAAGCGCGGCGACATCCGGCTGCTCGGCGTCGCCTCCTATGCGGCGCCGATCCTGTCGACGTTCTTTCTGGTGCTGGCGGGCTTCGCCGAGGCGAGCGTGGCGTTGTGGTTTTCGGCATTGCTGATCGCCAGCGGCGGCCTGCTGGCGGCGAAGGACATGCTGCGTAAAAAAGTTAGGGCTTCCAGCCCGCCGGCGCCAGCTCAAAACCGTCGAAGCTAAAGCCCGGCGCGACGGTGCAGCCGACCAGCGTCCAGTCGCCGGTCGATTCGGCCGCCTGCCAGGCGCGCGCCGGCACCGTCACCTGCGGAATTTCGTCGGCATGAATATCGCCGCCGAGCCGGATGATTTCTGCCTTGCTGCCGTCGACGATGGAAAGCTTGAGCGGCGCGCCGGCATGCCAGTGCCAGATCTCGACCGCGTCGACGCGGTGCCAGTGCGAGCGCTCGCCGCGCGCCAGCAGAAACAGAATAGCGGTCGACACGGCGCGGCCGTCGACGGTGTGACTGTCGCGAAACGTCTCGCGATAGTGCCCGCCTTCCGGATGCGGCTTGAGGCCGAGCTTCTTGATAATGGCGGCGGCGGTGGGTGAGGGCATGGCCGTTTATCGCGCGGCACCCGGCATTTGGCAACGGCCATTCCCGCGCGACCTAGCGGAAGAAAGCGATCGAATTCTTTCGCAATTCGTTTCGTGCCGATGCCTCGGCATTCGGCGGCGGCTTGTCGGTCGGTGACCACTGTTCCGGGATCACCGGGCGCCAGTAGATTGATTGCTCGCTCACTGCTCGCCAGAACTCTTCGCGTTGAGCGCCGGAATGGGGAAGCTTGTATCCAAGCTTTTCCGCAAGCGCTGGCAGGAAACAATCGAAAGCGGCTTTGACCAGATCGCCCCAGGCATAGACGAGTTGTATTGAGAGGAGATAAGCAAGCCGACTGATGACGGCGGCCAGGACCGCCGCGCCGGAAAACCAAAGGGCGATCCAATCGTGCGCCGTGATCGCGCGCGCCAGCGCCAGAAAACCGACGATGGCGGCGAAAAAGCAAATATTGACGGCGCAATTGACCTGGGCGCGGGCGTCGTCCAAGGCCGCCTGAAATTCCTTGGGAATGACAGTCGACAGATGAAGCCAAAGCGGGATGCTGTCGGCGCCATAAACGTTTTTTGAATAGATCTCGAAGGCGCGAATCGCGTTGCCAAAGCGGGTCGGCAGCAGGTTTTCAGGATTGGTGGGAAACCCGGTTACGAGGGCTCTCCGCAAACGCTGCCACTCGGTCTTTTGTCCATCGCTAAATGAATCGGGACTCAATATCCATTGCTCATTCAGGGTTTCAAAAGGACGGTTCAAGGCTTCGAAACGTTCACGCTCTCTGCGCCTCAGGCAAGGAACCTTCGAAAGTGGCCAGCGATAGCCTTCCAGAATCTGAAATTCAATGTGGTTGAGCAGCATCAACAAAATCGCAAGCGCCCATACCGTCAGCACGAACAATGCAAGCTTGTCCCAGCCGTCCCCTTGAAGCGCGGCCTCCCACACCACGTGTGTCCAGGGCCGATCGCAAAGCAGCCCGACGACTGCGAGAACAAGCATCAGGGTGGGGAGAAAGAATCCGAGGATAAAGGCTTTGTCGGCCAGTTTGGGGAGCGATGACAACATCACTTCATCTCACGCTCAAACTGATATCCGTGCGCCGGCATACTATTTTCTGGGCTTGATTGGTCCGCTCGATCCGGTCGTGGGTTCGCCGGGAAGCGCGCCGAGAAATTTGGAAACTGTACCGGAATAGATTTGATTGCGCTTCGCAGGCGAAAGCGACACCGTTTTTCCGGTGTTGAGGCGCACTTTATCGACGACGACATCGTAGAGCTCGATGAACGCCGGCATATTGATATTGTAGTCACTAAATCGTTTGGAGGGTTTGAATTCCTCCGGATGAAGGATGACGCCGGTCTCCACAAACCAGTGCAGCGTCGCGTCTTCGATGACGTTCGATAGAACTGCAAAGTCGGCTTTAGGTTGGCGCGCCATTATTGCCCCTCGTCCACGGTATCCTTTTGGTCCGGCAAGGCTGGGGCGAAGCGTATCGCCAAACGGCGACACTCGCAATGCGGGTGTCGCCGTCCCGGACGCAATAAAAGCTTGTGTGTTCCGCCATGCCACCCTGAAGCGCGAGCGAACGAGGTTTGGACGACGGTGGCTAAAACCTGTTCTTCCGCTCCCGAATCTCAGCAAACACCTCGTTGGCCGGCTTGCCGGCCATGCCGAGGGCCGCCGCGAGGCCGGCATCGCCGGCGCGCAGGAACGGATTGGTCTTCTTCTCTTCGCCGATCGTGGTCGGGATGGTCGGCTCGCCGGCGGCGATCTGCCTTTCGGCTTCAACCGCGCGTGCCTGCAGCGCCGGATTGTCCTTATCGACGCTGAGCGCGAACTTGATATTGGCGAGCGTGTATTCGTGGCCGCAGAAGATTTTCGTCTCGTCCGGCAGGTCGCGCATCTTGAGCATCGAAGCCCACATCTGGTCCATGGTGCCTTCGATCACCCGGCCGCAGCCGACCGAGAACAATGTATCGGCGGCGAAGACGATATTGTCGGCGTGAAACCAGTAGACGATATGGCCGAGCGTATGGCCCGGCGTTTCGATCACGCTGCCGGTGAGCTTGCCGACCTTGACTGTGTCGCCTTCGCGCACGGTCTGGTCGACGCCGGGGATCTTTGCCGCTTCACCGGCCGGCGCGACCACGCGGCATTTGTATTTATCCTTCAGCGCCATGATGCCGTCGGTGTGGTCGGCATGGTGATGGGTGACCAGGATGTCGGTGAGCTTCCAGCCGGTGGCATGAAGCGCGGCCTCGATGGGCGCTGCTTCCGGCGCGTCGATCGCGGCGGTGGCGCCGGTTTCCGGGTCATGCAGCAGCACGCCGAAATTATCGGAGCGGCAGCGAAACAGGCGGGTTTGCGCGGGCATTAATGTCTCCTCGATCGTCTTCGTCATTAACCCTATCATGGGGCTGATCTGTGTCGTCTATCGTCGGCGCGCAATACTAGCGAATATTGGCTGACGTTTATTGGCCGGCAATTCATGCTAGTTTGAACATATGTCGATCGATGTCGTTGATCTGCGCAATTTCTATGGCCAGCGCCTCGGCGTGGTGGCGCGCCGCTTCGTCGGCCGCGGCGTGCGGGCGCTGTGGCCCGACGCGGCCGGCCAGCGCGTGCTCGGCATCGGCTATACGACGCCCTATCTCGGCCTGTTCCGCGACGAGGCGGAGCGCTGTCTGGCTTTCATGCCGGCCGGGCAGGGCGTGCTGAAATGGCCGACGGCGCGGCCGGCGCTGTCGGCGCTGGTCGACGAGAACGACTGGCCGCTCACCGATGGCGCGGGCGAGCGCGTGCTGCTGGTCCATGCGCTGGAAATGACCAACGATCCGGCGGCGCTGCTGCGCGAAGTCTGGCGCGTGCTGGCCGCCGGCGGGCGATTGCTGGCGGTGGTGCCGAACCGGCGCGGCGTCTGGGCGCGCACGGACACGACGCCGTTCGGCCATGGCCGGCCGTATTCGCGCAGCCAGATCAACCAGCTTCTGCGCGAGACCTGGTTCACGCCAAGCGGCTGGAGCGAAGCGCTCTATGTGCCGCCGGTGCCGCGCGGCTGGTTTTTGCGTTCGGCGGTGGCGTGGGAACGCACCGGCGCGACTTTGTCGGCGCCGTTCGCCGGCGTGCATCTGGTGGAAGCGACCAAGCAGGTTTACCGCGCGGTGCCGGCGCAGCGGCGCTTCAAGCGCAGCCTGGTGCCGGCGCTTGAACCGGTGCTGGCGCCGTCACCGGGGACGTGACGGGCTCGTGTCCCGGGCGCGGTGCAGCGTGAGTGTAACGAACGGTGCACCGCAGAACCGGGACCGTTCCAAATTCGGAAATTGGTAAGACCCCGGATCAGCGGCGCATCACGCTGCTGACGCGCGTGCTGCACCGCGTCCGGGGAAAGGAGCGAACTACACCGGTTGGCGTTGCCACTGACATTGCCGTTGAAGTCCGGACGGTCGGGACGGAAGTTGCTGCCGCTGCGATGACGGCGGCGGCGGCGGCCGAAACGATCCTGACGATCGCCCTGCTCCTGGCCATTCTGGCCGTTCGCTTCGCCTTGATCGCCGGCAACAACAGGCTGCGGCTGACCGCCACCGGTGATGAAGGCCGGCAGACCGGTGACTTCCGGCGCGACGTTATTATGAACCGGGCGAGGCTGCTGCTGCGGCTGCTGCTGCGGCTGATGCTGCGGCCGGCTGTGCTGCGGTTGATCGCGCGGCGGAAACGGCTGCGCGTCGCGCGGCAGGTAAGGCTGCGCCTGCGGTTGTGGCGGCTGCGGTGCGAAGCCCGGCTCTCCTTGCGCGACGAAAGGCTGCCCATCGTCCTCGCCGTCATCGTAGTTGTCGTCGGCGGCGCCGGTCGGCGTGCCCGGCGTCGGCGCCGGATTGTTGTAATACGGATTCTGCTGCCGGAACTGTTCCTGCGCGGTGGCGATCAGGCGGAAATAATGTTCGGCGTGCTGGAAGTAATTCTCGGCCGCGACCGGGTCGCCGGAGCTCTGCGAGTCGCGCGCCAGCTGCATGTACTTCTCGGCGATATGCGACGCTGTGCCGCGAATTTTGACGTCGGGGCCGTTCGATTCGTAAACCCGCGTCAGCGGATTCTGGCTCTTGCGGTGATTGTTGTTGTTGTTGCCACCACCACCGCCGCCACCGCCACCGCCACCGCCGCCACCACCGCTGCGACCACGCATCCGCTTCTGACCGTTTCTCATGATTTCCCTGTTCGCCAACTTTTGCTTCGCTCTTCCGCGGCCTTGCCGCTTGTTCTAACCGTCCGAGACAACACGTCACGTCCTTGCGAATTCATCCTTACGCAAATTCATCCATAAGAATGTCGTCGCGCGGCGCAACCGTTCGGTTGCCCACGCCAATGTCCGAACTTGTGCACCTGTTATCGCGATGGCTACAGCAACCCCAAGGCCACGGTTCACATCCGCGGCGTTGCCAACTCGTCACGCGCATCTTTCAAGTCTAGAAGATCTCAAGTCTAGAAAAGCGATGCGCCTAACCGGTGAAGCATCCAACCCGTCTCTGGCGATTTCGTGAGCCGTTTCGTCGGCCGGTCCTGCTACGTTCAACCGGCGCGTCGTTCTCGGCTAACTGCTATCGTCCACCTGCAATCGACTTTGCGGTGCTGCCTCGCAGAGCCTCGCGCTCCGGGGTTCGTGGCAGTGCAACCATCACGGGTCGATTCCGTGCCAGGAAGCTAGTCGTTTCCGGGCCGTATTCCAAGCGGTTTTTTACCCACCACGCAGCCCTGCGATTTTAGGTGAGGGGCAATGCGCCCGGCTCATGACTGCGCCGCAGAAGCGCTCAAGGCGCGCGGAATCCCGGCCAAATCGGGGCGCGCCGCCTCAACCGTCAATCCGGACTTGGTAAACAGCGCGCTGACGGCCCCCTCCTGGCCGGCGCCTAATTCGACAGTCAGCCGCCCGCCCGGCGCCAATAGAGGCGGCGCCTGCGCGGCGATGGCGCGATAGGCATCGAGTCCGTCCTTGCCGCCGTCGAGCGCCAGCGCCGGATCGTAGTCGCGCACGTCCGGCTCGAGCGTGGCAATCTCGGCATGCGCGATATAGGGCGGATTGGAAACGATCAGGTCGAACGGCCCGGTCACGCCGTCGGCGATGTTGCAGACGACGAAGCCGCAGCGCGCCGCCAGGCCGAGCCGCTCGGCATTGGCGCGGGCAACCGCGATCGCCGCCGGGCTGATATCGGTGGCGATACCGGTAGCGTTGGTCAGTTCGGTCAGCAGCGCGAGCAGCAGGGCGCCCGATCCGGTGCCGATGTCGAGGATGCGCAGACGCTCCAGCCGCGCGCCGCCGATAAATTCGAGCACGGCTTCCACGATCGTTTCGGTCTCCGGCCGCGGCACCAGCACCGCGCCGCTGACGTCGAGCGAGAGGCTCCAGAATTCCTTGCGGCCGAGAATGCGCGACACCGGTTCGTGCTGCAGCCGCCGCGCCGCCAGCGCGTCGATCGCCGCGATGTCGTCGGCGTGCAGCGCACGGTCGCCATTCGTCATCAGCGCGGTGCGGTCGAGGCCGAGCACGTGGCCGATCAGCAGCCGCGCATCGGCGTCGGGCCCCTCGATGCCCGCTTGCCGCAGCGTTTCGGTCAGGGCCTGCCGTTTTGCCGCGAGGGTTATGCCGGCGGCCGCCGCCATCACGTCGCGCCTTCGGCCGCCAGCAATTCGGCCTGATGCTCGGTCACTAGCGCGTCGATCAGTTCGTCGACGTCGCCTTCCATCACCGCCGGCAGCTTGTACAGCGTCAGATTGATGCGGTGATCGGTGACGCGGCCTTGCGGGTAATTATAGGTGCGGATGCGCTCGGAACGGTCGCCGGAGCCGATCTGGCCCTTGCGCTCGGCGGCGCGCTCGGCATCGAGCTTGCGGCGCTGGGTGTCGTAGAGCTTGGTGCGCAAATAGGCGAGCGCCTTGGCCTTGTTCTTGTGCTGCGAACGCTCCTCCTGCACAAAAACAATCGTCCCTGTCGGAATGTGCGTGATGCGGATCGCCGACTCGGTCTTGTTGACGTGCTGGCCGCCGGCGCCTTGCGCGCGCATGGTGTCGATCTTGAGGTCGTCGTCGCGGATCTGGATGTCGACGTCCTCCACTTCCGGCAGCACCGCGACGGTCGCCGCCGACGTATGGACGCGGCCTTGCGTTTCGGTGTCGGGCACGCGCTGCACGCGGTGCACGCCGGACTCGAACTTCATCTTGGCGAATACGCCGCGGCCGTGCACTTCGGCGATGACTTCCTTGAGCCCGCCTTTGGAGCCTTCGCTCATCGAAATCACTTCGGTCTTCCAGCCCTGTTTGGCGGCATAGCGCTCGTACATGCGGAACAGGTCGCCGGCGAACAAAGCCGCCTCGTCGCCGCCGGTGCCGGCGCGGATTTCGAGAATGGCGTCGTGATCGTCCATCGCGTCTTTCGGGATCAGCGCCAGACGGATCTGCTTCTCGAGCGCCTCGTGTCGCGTGGCGAGCGACTGCTTCTCGGTCTCCGCCATCTTGCGCATCTCGGCGTCGGTCGATGGATCGGCGATCATCGCGTCGAGATCGGCAATCTCGGCGCCGGTCGCGCGATACGTCTTGATCGCGTCGATGACCGGCCCAAGGTCGGAGAACTCGCGCGACAGCTTGACGTAAGCCTCGGTGCCAAGGCCGCTGCCGAGTTCGCGTTCGACCATGGCGTGGCGGGAGAGCAGGGCGTCGAGACGGTGTTGTGGAAGCGAAATCAAAGCGTCAGTCCCTATTTTATTTTTCCGTCATGGCCGGGCTTGTCCCGGCCATCCACGTCTTCCTTTTCGGTGGACCAAAGACGTGGATGCCCGGCATAAAGCCGGGCATGACGGGTTACAACGTCAGTCCCTCGGTCGCGGCGAAATCTTCAAGCGTATGCCGGATCGACACGCTGCCGACCGGTTGCGCGAGTGCCGGCAGCAGGGCTTCCGCGCCCTTTTTGCAGTCCAGTCCAAGCAGCATCGCCTTCACCGGGCCGACCGACGACGGCGTCAACGACATCGAACGATAGCCGATGATCGCCAGCGCCATCGCGCCGATTGGCTGCGAGGCCATTTCGCCGCACAAGGCCACCGGCTTGCCGTGCTTGGCGGCTTTATCGGCGATCTCCTTGAGCACGCGCAGCACCGGCGCCGACAGCGGATCGAAACGCTGCGACACGCGCGTATTGCCGCGATCGGCGGCATAGAGAAATTGCATCAAATCGTTGGAGCCGACCGACAGGAAATCGACCCGCTCGAGCAGTTCGTCGAGTTGGAACAGCAGCGACGGCACTTCCAGCATGGTGCCGATATGCACGCGCTCGGGGAGCGAATGGCCATGCTTGCGCAAATGCGTCAACTCGACTTCGACCAGCGCCTTGGCCTGGTCGAATTCCTCGACGGTGGCGATCATCGGAAACATCACGCGGATTTCGCGACCGCCGCCGGCGCGCAGCAGCGCGCGCACCTGGCTGCGCAACAGGCCGGGCCGGTCGAGGCCGAGGCGGATCGCGCGCCAGCCGAGCGCCGGGTTTTCCTCCTCGAAGTTACGCAAATAGGGCAGCACCTTGTCGCCGCCGATATCGAGCGTGCGGAAGGTCACCGGCTTTTTGCCGGCGGCGTCCAGTACGATGCGATAAAGCGCCATCTGCTCGCCGGTGCGCGGCAAAGTCGGCGCCACCATGAACTGCAATTCGGTGCGGAACAGGCCGATGCCGCTGGCGCCGGTCTCGGCCATATGCGGCAGATCGATGGTGAGGCCGGCATTCATCATCAGCGAAATGGCGCAGCCGTCTTTGGTGACGCAGGGCTTGTCGCGCGCCGCGCGATATTGCGCCATCCGGCGCGCGCGCAATTTGACGCGCTCGCCGAAGGCGGCCTCGATGTCCTGCGGCGGCCGCATATGGACAACGCCGGTCGAGCCGTCGACGATGATGGCGTCGCCCTGTTCGACCAGACCGGTGGCGTTGGCGATGTCGCCGACAGTCGGAATGCCGAGCGCGCGCGCCACGATCGACACGTGCGAGGTCATGCCGCCTTCTTCGAGCACCAGGCCGCGCAATTTTTTGCGGTCGTAATCGAGCAGCGCCGCCGGACCCATCGAGCGCGCCACGACGATGGCGTTGTCCGGCAGTTGATCCTTGCGCGGCGCGTGGTCCTGGCCCATCAGCACGCGCATCAGCCGGTTGGCGAGATCGTCGAGATCGTGCAGCCGGTCGCGCAAGTAGGGATCGGAGGCGCGCAGCATGCGCGCGCGGGTGTCGGACTGCACGCGTTCGACGCCGGCTTCGGCGGTCAGACCGGTGGTCACCGCCTCACGGATTTTGTGCGCCCAGCCCTGGTCGTAGGAGAACATGCGATAGGCCTCGAGCACGTCGCGATGCTCGCCGCCGTCGACCACGTCACGGTGCTCGACCAGCCGGTCGAGATCGGCGCGCAAGGTCGCGATCGCCGCTTCCAGCCGCTTGAGTTCCTTCGGCACGTCGTCGGCGATGACATTGGTGATGACGACGCGCGGTTCATGCAAGACGACATGGCCGAGCGCGATGCCGTCGGACAGCGAGATGCCTTCGAGGTGGATGGCGTGGCGGGCGG
>JAQSCR010000482.1:0-9979 GCA_029945495.1 Pseudolabrys sp.
TTCTTGGGTTCATGGCCTGGTGGCCGGTCGGCCTTGCAGTCCTGGCCTTTACAATCGGGAGCGGAAGAATGGGATGCGGATTTCACGGCGGTCACGACCGCTGGCAGCACAAGATGGAGCGCATGCAGTCCAAGATGGACTGGATGCGCGGCAAGATGACCGGCGGCAATCCCGGCGGCAATCCCGGCGGCTCGCCGTGGTCCAGCGCGCCGTCGAGCGGCAATCGCGCCTTCGACGACTACCGCTCCGAGACCCTGCGCCGGCTCGAGGACGAGCAGCGCGAGTTCAAGGACTTTCTCGAGCGGCTGCGCTTCGCCAAGGACAAGACCGAATTCGACTCCTTCATGACCGAACGGCGTAACCGTCCGGCGCAGGAAAGCCCTCGCGATACCCCGCAGAGCTGATCCTCCCAAGCTTCAGACTGCGCATGCGGCCGTCCGCCTTCCCCGAGGCGGGCGGCCGTTGCGTTTTTGCAGTGCGGTGCGCTAGGAGAGTGCTAACCAATCCTTAACCATAATCAGCGCTGTTTAGGGCGGCTCACAGGGGTCGATGGGTGCCGGGACTTCGTTTGCGCCCTCATTTGGCCAAGTTTAACAGGGATTTCGTTCGGCCTGCCGAACGCCCCATTTGTAACGACAATCGACGCCGTGCCGGCGCCCTGACCGGACAGCGCAAAGGACGTGCCCCATGAATCCTGCCGATGTGGCACAGTCGGTGCTTCCGTTGACCTCCTCCGACCTTTCGCTGTTAACGCTGTTCCTGCACGCCCACTGGATCGTCAAACTGGTGATGATCGGGCTGATGGTGTGCTCGGTCTGGGTCTGGGCGATCGCCATCGACAAGACCGTGCTCTACACGCGCTCGCGCAAAGCCATGGACCGGTTCGAAACGGCGTTCTGGTCCGGCCAGTCGCTGGAGGAACTTTACCGCTCGTTGTCGTCGAAGCCGAACCACTCGATGGCGGCGTTGTTCGTCGCCGCTATGCGGGAATGGAAGCGCAGCTTCGAGGGCTCGCCGCAGAAGTCGTTCGCCGGTCTGCAGATGCGGATCGAGAAGGTGATGCAGGTCACCATCGCGCGCGAAGTCGAACGGCTGGAACGCCGGCTGCTGGTTCTGGCCACCGTCGGCTCGGCCGGCCCCTTCGTCGGCCTGTTCGGCACGGTCTGGGGCATCATGACCTCGTTCCAGTCGATCGCGGCGTCGAAGAACACGTCGCTGGCGGTGGTGGCGCCGGGCATCGCCGAGGCGCTGTTTGCGACCGCCATCGGCCTTGTCGCCGCCATACCGGCGACCATTTTCTATAACAAGTTCGCCGGCGAGGTGAATAAGCAGGCGCAGCGGCTGGAAGGATTCGCCGACGAATTTGCCGCGATCCTGTCGCGGCAAATCGACGAGCGCGGCTGAGCAGGCAGGGAAAGCGCATGATCCCGAAAAGTGGGAACCGGTTTTCGGACCAGATCATGCGCCAGGGAAATTGAATCATGGCAGCGAATGCGGGCACGCCGTTAATGGGACGAAGGCGGTCGCGCCGCCAGCGGGTGATGAGCGAGATCAACGTCACGCCGATGGTGGACGTGATGCTGGTGCTGTTGATCATCTTCATGGTGTCGGCGCCGCTGCTGACGGTCGGCGTGCCGATCGACCTGCCGCAGAGCCAGGCCAAGACCATCGATCAGGACAAGGAACCGCTGACTTTGTCGGTCAACGACAAGGGCAAGGTGTTCCTGCAGAACGACGAAATCGGCGTCGACGATCTGATCGTCAAGCTCAAGGCGATCGCCGAGACGCGCGGCGGCAACGAGGCGCGAATTTTCGTGCGCGGCGACAAGAACGTGAACTACGGGGCGGTGATGGCGGTCATGGGCCGGCTGTCCGGCGCCGGCTTCAGCAAGGTAGCCCTGGTGACGGAATACGACACGGGCACAAAAGCGAAATAATGCAGATCAAGACGGCATCGGCGATTTCGACCGGGCTGCACGTTCTGGTGCTGGCCTGGGCGACGCTGTCGTTTAACAGCAAGCCGTTCGAGACGACGCCGGCGGAATCGCTGCCGGTCGATATCGTCAGCGAGAAGGAATTCTCGCAACTGACCAAGGGCATCAAGGACGCGCCCAAGCCGATCGAAAAGCCGAAGCCCGTGGTCGAAAAGAAGGCCGAGGAGCCGCCCAAGCCGGTCGAGGAGATCAAGCCCAAGATCGACGAGAAACGCGAAGTCGCGCCGAACAAGGAAATGAAGGCCGAGACGCCGCCGCCCGATCCGATCGCCGACAAGATCAAGCCGCAAGACAAGCCGCCAGAGCCGGCCAAGCCGCTGGCGCAGGCCCAGCCGCAGCCTTTGCCGCCGAAGCGTCCGCCAATGCCGAAGCCGCCGCAGAAGCAGCCGGAGTTCAGCCCGGATAAGATCGCGGCGCTGCTCGACAAGCGCGATCCGACCCGCAAATCGGTCACCGGCGCCGAGTTGAATTCGGCGCCCTCGCTCGGTACCGCCTCCGGCGCCGCCGCCCAGCTGTCGCAATCGGAAATCGACGCGCTCAAGGCGCGGCTTTATGCGTTATGGTCGCCGCCGGCCGGCGCGCAGGACGCGAGCAACGTCCAGATCATGATCCGCATCAGGTTCAAGCGCGACGGCACCTTGGCGACCGGCCCGCAGGTGATCACCAGCGGCAGCGGCCCGGTGTTCAACGCGATGCGCGATAGCGCGGTGCGCGCGGTTCTGGTCGGCCAGCCCTATACGATGCTGCGGCCGGAACATTATGACACTTGGCAGGAAATCGATTTCGTCTTCGACAGCAGCAAGATGTACAGTGACATTCCGGTGAGAAGACAATGAACAATAATATCTTGAACAATAGCAATTTGGGTTTGAACCGCCGCCGGCTTTTGCTGGGCGCAGGCGCGCTGGCCGGGTCATTGACGGCGCTGACGCCGCGGCGGGCCGGCGCCGCGTTGCGGCTCGAGATCACGCAAGGCAATCCGCAGCCGATGCCGATCGCGCTGCCCGATTTCGTTGCCGGTTCGCCGACAGAGACCGAGGTCGCGCGCAACGTCACCTCGATCATCGCCGGCAACCTGCAGCGCAGCGGCCTGTTCGCGCCGATCAATCCGGCGGCCTACACCGAGAAGATCACCAATTCCGACGCGGTGCCACGCTTCGCCGACTGGCGCGTCATCAATGCGCAGGCTTTGGTCACCGGCCGCGTCACCAAACAGACCGACGGGCGGCTGAAGGCCGAATTCCGGCTGTGGGATGTGTTCGCCGGACAGCAGCTCGACGGCAAACAATATTTCACCACGCCCGACAATTCGCGCCGCATCGCGCACATCATCTCCGACGCGATCTATCAGACGCTGACCGGCGAGAAGGGCTATTTCGACAGCCGCGTCGTCTTCGTCGACGAGACCGGTCCGAAGGAGCGGCGCATCAAGCGCTTGGCGATCATGGATCAGGACGGCGCCGGCGTGCGCTATCTGACGCGCGGCGACGATCTGGTGCTGACGCCGCGCTTCAATCCGTCGACGCAGGAAATCACCTATATGTCCTATGGGCAGTCCGACCCGCGCGTCTATCTCCTCAACATCGAGACCGGGCAGCGCGAGATCGTCGGTAACTTCCCGGGCATGACTTTTTCGCCGCGCTTCTCGTCCGACGGCCAGCGCGTCATCATGAGCCTGCAGCAGGGCGCCAATTCCAATCTGTTCGTGATGGATCTGCGCTCGAAGCAGACCACGCGGCTGACCGACACGCCGGCGATCGACACCGGCCCGTGCTATTCGCCGGACGGCAAATACATCTGCTTCGAGAGCGACCGCGGCGGCAGCCAGCAGATCTATGTGATGGCGGCGACCGGCGGCCCGGCGCAACGCATCAGCTTCGGCGAAGGCCATCATTCGACGCCGGTGTGGTCGCCGCGCGGCGATTTCATCGCCTTCACCGGCCAGGCCGGCGGCCAGTTCTCGATCGGCGTGCTCAAGCCGGACGGGTCGGGCGAGCGGTTGCTGACCTCGGGCTTTCATAATGAAGGCCCGACTTTCGCGCCGAACGGCCGCGTGCTGATGTTCTTCCGCGATCCGGGGCAGGGGCCGTCGCTCTTTACGATCGACATCACCGGTCGCAACGAACTGAAAGTTCCGACGCCGAGCCTGGCGTCCGACCCGGCCTGGTCGCCTTTATTGTCATAGCCGTCGCGCGATTGTCGTATCCCTGCCTTATTCACCGGCTCTTAACCATGAACGACGGTTAAACCGGGTGCGGCGCGTTTAGCGGGCTTTCGCAAGGTTCCATCAAGGTTGATGGAAGGTTCGCTTAACCACCCCGCTGCTAAATGTGAGGACTGACGCATGGCCTTCGACGTCATGCGGCGCGCAAGCCTGCATTCAATGCGCGACGAGGGAGTCACTGGAATGACTGACATTGGAAAAATTCTGCGCGGTGCGCGGCTCGCGGCGGTTCTCGGTTTGGCGCTGGCGATTTCGGCTTGCGCCAATCAGGCGGCCGACAATGCGGGCGGTGCCGGCGGCGCGGGCGCGGCGGCGACGCCGGGCAGCCAGCAGGACTTCGTGGTCAATGTCGGCGACCGCGTGTTCTTCGAAACCGACCAGACCGAACTCAACGCCGCCGCGCGCGCGACGCTCGACAAGCAGGCGCAGTGGCTGACCAACTACGGCCAGTACTCCTTCACTATCGAAGGCCACGCCGACGAACGCGGCACGCGCGAATACAACATCGCCCTCGGTGCCCGCCGCGCCCAGTCGACGCGCGACTATCTGATTTCGCGCGGCATTCAGGCCGGCCGGATGAAGACGATTTCCTATGGCAAGGAACGGCCGGTCGCGGTCTGTAACGATATCTCGTGCTGGTCGCAGAACCGCCGCGCGGTGACGGTGCTCAACGCCGGCTCGTGAAGCGCCGCTGCCGCGCTCGAACCATCCAAAATGCCCGGCGTCATAGACGTCCGAAAGGACGGTGTGCTTTGCACGCCTATGCCGGGCATTTCGCTTTTGGACGTCGGTTAAGTCACAATTCCGACACCGCCGATCTTATGCTACCGGTGTCCCGCCGAAAGGCGGCAACCGGGTTTAAACTCACATGATGCGACGAACAGTTCTCCGCGGCGCGCTGCTGGCGGCGCTTCCCGTCCTGGTTCTTGCCGGAGCGGCGATGGCGCCGGCTTCGGCGCAGGAGCGCTCGCCAGGCTTCCTCGACAATCTGTTCAATCGCGGCGAGGGCGAAGGTGCGCCGTCGCAGCAGAACCGGGGCGGTACGGTGGCGCAGGCCGATCCCGGCGATCCGGCCGAACTCACGGTGCGGCTCGACCGCCTGGAAAATGCGCTGCGGCAGCTGACCGGCACCATCGAGCAATTGCAGTACCGCAACCAGCAGCTCGAGCAGCAGGTGCGGGCAATGCAGCAGGGCGGCGCCGTGGCGCCGCCGGCGGCCGGGACGCCGGCTTTTCCGCCGCGCGCGGCGCCACCGAACGGATCAATCCCGCCGGCGTCCTCCGGACGCCGTTCCGACGTGTTCGATCCATCGCAGCAGCCGGCAGCGCCTGGCGCACCGCGCACGCTCGGCAGCCTGTCGTCGAATGGCGCTCCGGTTGCCAGCGGCGTGCCGTCGGCAAACGATCAGCCGGTCGGCGCCCCCGGCGGCCGCGATGCCGGCGCTCCGCTCGACCTGTCGACGTTGTCCGGCAACCCGCCGCCGGCAAGTTCGCCGGTCGTGAGCAGCGGTCCGTCGGCGGCCGCGCCGTCGGCGGCCATGGCCTCGGCGCCGAACAATTCACAGCCGCCAGCAGGTCCGGTGCGCAATGCGACGCCGAACGCGCCGGCCGGCGGCAAACTGGCAACGCTGCCGCCATCGGCTTCGCCCCAGGACGAATACGATCTGGCCTATGGCTATGTGCTGCATAAGGACTACGCGCTGGCCGAGCAGGCCTTCCGCGATTTCCTGAAGAAATATCCGAACGAGCGGCTGCTGCCGGACGCGCAATATTGGCTGGGCGAAAGCCTGTACCAGCGTCAGCGCTATCGCGACGCCGCCGAATCTTTCCTGGCGGTGTCGACCAAATACGAGCGCGCCGGCAAGGCGCCGGATTCGCTGCTGCGGCTCGGCCAGTCGCTGGCGGCGATGAACCAGAAGGAAGCGGCCTGCGCCACCCTGGCCGAGGTCAGCCGCAAATATCCGAAAGCCTCAGCAGGCGTGAAGCGCGGCGTGACGGCGGAAATCAAGCGTGCAAAGTGCTGAACTTAGTAGGCGCTGAACTTAACAAGTGTTGAGCGCTGGGGCATGATCGATCATGCCCACGCCAGACACAGCCATTAGCGCGGCGGAAGCCGATACGCTTTTCTCCGATCTCAATCATGTACCGGCTTTGTTGCTGGCGGTGTCCGGCGGACCGGATTCGACCGCGCTGATGGTGCTCGCCGCGCGCTGGGCCCGCGCGTTGAAGCACGGACCGGAACTAATCGCGGTCACCGTCGATCACGACCTGCGCAAGGAATCGAAGAGCGAGGCGGCCGAGGTCGCGCGGCTGGCGAAGCAGCTCGGCATCGCGCATCGCACCTTGCGCTGGACCGGCAAGAAGCCGTCTACCGGCTTGCCGCAGGCCGCGCGCGTCGCGCGCTATCGGCTGTTGGCCGAGGCGGCACGCAAGGCAGGTGCCTCGCATATTCTCACCGCACATACGCTTGACGATCAGGCCGAGACGGTGGTGATCCGGCTCACGCGCGGCAGCGGCATGACCGGGCTGGCGGCGATGCAGCGGGTGTCGGTCCTTCCGATGAGCGGCGGGCTATTTCTGGTTCGCCCGCTGCTCGACATCGCCAAGGCGCGGCTGATTGCCACGCTCGCGGCCGAGAAGATCCCGTTCGCCGACGATCCGAGCAACCGCGATCCGCGCTTCACGCGGGCGCGGCTGCGTGGCCTGATGCCGCAGCTGGCGTGCGAAGGGCTCGACGCTGGCAGGCTTTCACTGCTGGCGCGGCGTCTCAAGCGGGCCGATCTGGCGATCGAAGCAGCTGTGGACCGGGCGAAGTCGGAACTGATGGTCGGGCTGGGCGAGGGACCCGCCACTTTTGCCTTCGACGCGGCGGGATTTGCCCGATTGCCGGCCGAAATCGCGCTGCGGCTCATCGGCCGCGCGGTGGGGCAGGCGGGCTGCGAGGGCCCGGTCGAACTCGGAAAGCTGGAGGCGCTGAAAGAGGTCCTCGATAGTGCCCAAATTGCCGGTAGCCGCTTCCGCCGCAGCTTGGCGGGGGCGATTGTGACGCTGTCCAAGGGCAAAATTGTCGTGGAACGGGCGCCGGCGCGGCGCCACTCGGGGACCCAGGCCGGCATCAAGGCCTTAACCAAACGCCGACCCGGCCGCGCCAAACCCGCGAAAACGCGATAAGATATCTGAGATTCGAGCCCTTTCCATGCGGGCTTGCGGTGCCTACATTGGTTTCGGGATGGACGACAAGACCCCGAGCCAATCGGCAAGACACGCGAACAGACAAGGGCCGCGGCGCCTCGTAGCGCGCGCGGGTAGGTAACGCCCATGAATGCCAATCTGCGCAATTTCGCCCTCTGGGTGATCATCGTTCTGCTGCTGCTCGCGCTGTTCACGCTGTTCCAGAACCCGGGCACGCGCACCACCGCGCAGGACATTTCCTTCTCGCAATTGCTGTCCGAGGTCGACCAGGGCCGCGTCCGCGACGTCCTGATCCAGGGACCGGAAATTCACGGCACCTTCGCCAACGGCACGGCCTTCCAGACCTATGCGCCGAACGATCCGGGCCTGGTGCAGAAGCTTTACAACAAGGGCGTTTCGATCACCGCGCGTCCGCTGACGGACAATGTGCCGTGGTTCGTGTCGCTCTTGGTGTCGTGGCTGCCGTTCATCGCGCTGATCGGCGTCTGGGTGTTCCTGTCGCGGCAGATGCAGGGCGGCGCCGGCAAGGCGATGGGCTTCGGCAAGAGCCGCGCAAAACTTCTGACCGAGTCGCATGGGCGGGTGACGTTCGATGACGTCGCCGGTGTCGACGAGGCCAAATCGGATCTGCAGGAAATCGTCGAATTCCTGCGCGACCCGGGCAAATTCCAGCGCCTTGGCGGCCGCATCCCACGCGGCGTTTTGCTGGTCGGCCCTCCCGGCACCGGCAAAACCCTGATCGCGCGCGCGGTCGCCGGCGAAGCCAATGTGCCGTTCTTCACCATCTCCGGCTCCGATTTCGTCGAAATGTTCGTCGGTGTCGGTGCTTCGCGCGTGCGTGACATGTTCGAGCAGGCCAAGAAGAACGCGCCCTGCATCATCTTCATCGACGAAATCGATGCGGTCGGCCGTCATCGCGGCGCCGGCATGGGCGGCGGTAACGACGAACGCGAGCAGACGCTCAACCAGTTGCTGGTCGAGATGGACGGCTTCGAGGCCAACGAAGGCATCATCCTGATCGCCGCTACCAACCGGCCCGACGTTTTGGATCCGGCGCTGTTGCGCCCGGGCCGTTTCGACCGCCAGGTGGTGGTGCCGAACCCGGATGTGGTCGGCCGCGAAAACATTCTCAAAGTCCACGTCAAGAAGGTGCCGCTGGCGCCCGACGTGAACCTCAAGACGATCGCGCGCGGTACGCCCGGCTTCTCCGGCGCTGACCTGGCCAATCTCGTCAACGAAGCAGCCTTGATGGCGGCGCGCCGCAACAAGCGCATGGTCATGCAGGCCGAGTTCGAAGACGCCAAGGACAAGGTGATGATGGGCGCCGAGCGAAAGTCGCTGGTCATGACCGACGAAGAAAAGATGCTGACCGCCTATCACGAAGGCGGCCATGCTCTGGTCGCGCTCAACGTCAAGGCGACCGATCCGGTGCACAAGGCGACCATCATTCCGCGCGGCCGTGCCCTCGGCATGGTCATGCAGTTGCCGGAACGCGACAAGCTGTCGATGTCGCTCGAGCAGATGACCTCGCGCCTGGCGATCATCATGGCCGGCCGCGTCGCCGAAGAACTGGTGTTCGGCCGCGAGAAGGTGACGAGCGGAGCGGCTTCCGACATCGAACAGGGCACCAAGCTCGCCCGCCTTATGGTGACGCGCTGGGGCCTGTCGGATGCGCTCGGCCCGGTCGCCTATGGCGACAACGGCGACGAGGTGTTCCTCGGCTATCAGGTGTCGCGCCAGCAGAGCGTCTCCGAGGAAACCAATCGCAAGATCGATTCCGAAGTGCGCAAGCTGGTCGAAACCGGTCTCGAGGAAGCCAAGCAGATTCTCACCGAGAAGCGCGCCGATCTCGAAGTGCTGGCCAGGGGCCTGCTCGAATACGAGACGCTGACCGGCGACGAGATCAAGGACCTGATCAACGGCATCAAGCCGAACCGCGAGGCGGTGATCGAACCGGTGACGCCGCGTTCGTCGGCGGTGCCGCCGGCCGGCAAGCAGCGCAAGACCCCCGACGCGCCGACCGGCGACGTGGCGCCGCAACCGCAGGGCTGAGCCAGCTTTCAACGACTGAGAACGCCCGCCGCATGGCGGGCGTTCGCTTTTGTGGCTTCCCCGGCGCGCATGGTTGCGATACCGCATGACCCCGATGACTTCCCCCGATCAAAGCCCGCCGGCCTCGCGCTGGACCCTCGAGGCGTTCCGCATGGGGGCGTTGGCCTCGCTGCCGGTCTTGCCCGGCTTGGCGGCATTCTCGATGGCCTTTGGCATCGTCGCCGCGCGCAAGGGGTTCACGCTTGCCGACGCGCTGCTGATGACGGGCACCGTCTATGCCGGGCTGACGCAAATGGTGGTGGTGGAATCCTGGCCGGCGCAAATGACCGTCGCGGCGGGCATCGGCATCGTCGCGATCACGGCTCTGGTCAATCTGCGTTATATGCTGATCGGCGCGACTTTGCGTCCGGTGCTGCAGACGTCGCCATCCTACCAGGTGTACTCGACGCTTTTCCTGCTCGGTGAACCGAACTGGCTGCTGACTTTGCGCCATCATGGCAATGGCGGTCGCGATCCGA
>JAQSCR010000482.1:10004-11494 GCA_029945495.1 Pseudolabrys sp.
CTATCTGCTCGGCACGTGCGCGATCATGTATGTCGTCTGGGTGCTGGCGACGATCCCCGGCTATTGGCTCGGCGCCGCCGCCGGCGATCCGCACCGCTTCGGCCTCGATCTGGTGATGCCGGCTTTCTTCGTCGCCATGCTGGTGCCGATGTGGAAGGGCCCGCGCCGGTCACTGAGTTGGGTCGTCGGCGGCGTCACGGCAGCCGCGGTCTATTCGCTGTTTGGCGGGTACTGGGAGGTCCTTGCCGGCGCGCTCGCCGGCTGCATCGCCGGAGCCTTCAGCGATGATTGAGAGCGATCCGAAAGGTTTCATTCTGCTGCTGGCGGCGATGACAGTCACCGTCTATCTGACCCGCGCCGGCGGCTATTGGCTGATCGGCCGCGTCACCATCGGCCCGCGATTGCGCCGCATGTTGAACGCGCTGCCGGGCGCGGTGATTGCCTCGACCATCGCGCCGATCCTGGTGCAGGGCGGCGTGCGGGCGTTGCTCAGCATGCTCGCCGCCGCAACGGTCATGTATTTCTTGCGCCGGGATTTTGCCGCCGTGGCGGCCGGCGTGGCTGTCGCCGCCGGTGCTTTTGCGTTCGGGCTCTAGAGAGAGAATGCTGGCGGCATGCTATGATGAGCAATGCCGCTGCAAAACCGCGTCACGCCATTCGGCGAACTGACGATTTCCTCCGCGCGCGGATTGCTGATGGGCAATCGCGGCGGTCGCTTCCACAGCGATAAACGCAGCCTGACCGCGCGGCGCTGGGCGTCGAAACAATGGATCTGCTGCGTGCTCGATTTCAAGGACCGGCAGCGCGACGTCTGGGGACGCTATTACACCGAGCTGTTCTTTCTCGACGAGGTGACGGCGTTTGCCGCCGGGCACCGGCCCTGTTTCGAATGCCGGCGCAAGGATGCGCAGGCCTTCGCCGCGTTGTTCCCGGGACCGCGCAAGGCGCCGGCGATGGATACGGTGCTACACGCCGAGCGGCTTGACGGAAGAGCCAAGCGCCGGCACCGGCGCGCCATCGATGCGCTGCCCGATGGCGCGATGATGGCGTTCGACGATGGCGCCTATGCCGTGCGCGGCCAATATCTGCTGCGCTGGTCGCCATCGGGCTACGACAAGAGGCCCGTGCGGCCGCATGGAATCGACGTCGATGTGCTGACGCCGCCGGCGATCCTTACCGTGCTGGCGAAGGGCTACGCGCCGCTCTGGCATCCCAGCGCGACGAAGTGAGGATCTACGATTGTCTGAAACCAAGTCGACGCGTTCTATCAGGCGTCCTCGTCGTGACTAAATTTGATCTTTGCCGCATCGACGTTTTTGAGATCGCCGTGGAATGCTTTGACCTGCTTCAAAAAGTCGCTCCAGCCGTCCGGCTTGTCGAGCAGAATTCGCGGACAATGTTTGCCGGTCCAGATTTGATGCATCACGATGCCCTTCGGCACAGCGATGCCATTTTGGAATGCCATCACGGCGGTGAGCAGTGCCGCACGC
>JAQSCR010000483.1:0-9849 GCA_029945495.1 Pseudolabrys sp.
CAACGACGTGCTCGATTCATTCGGCCACGTTACAATCCGTCACCCCAACACCCCGGAACGTTTCTTGATGTCGCGGGCGCGGGCTCCGATGTGTGTGGAGATGGGCGACATTATGGAATTCACGCTCGACGGCAAAATCATTGGCGCCGAGCCTGGCAAGCCCTATTCTGAACGCTTCATCCACGGCGCCATTTACGAGGCTCGGCCGGATGTCATGTCCGTCGTTCATAATCACAGCCCGAGCGTTGTTCCATTCTCGATCATGAAAAAACAGTGCTTCTGCGCGGTCATGCATATGGCGGCACCGATCGGCCGCGACATTCCTAATTGGGACATCCGCGACAAGTTTGGGGACAGCACCAATTTGCTTGTGACCAGCATGGATATGGCGCGCGACCTTGCCAAATCGCTTGGAGACCGCACGGCGGCGTTGATGCGTGGTCACGGCAGCATAGTGGTCGGCAAATCGCTCCGCGAGTCAGTTTTCACGTCGATCTACATGGAAATCAACGCCCAGATGCTCAGCAAGGCGATGGCGATGGGCGAAGTGATTGCCCTTAGCGACGGCGAAATCGCGGCCAACTCCAAAGGACGGGCGGGCTTTACGCTCGAACGCGGTTGGGAAAATTGGTGCCGCAGTGTCGGCCGGCCCTATTACCCCCTTGCATGGGAAATGGGCCCGGGCTTTTCGAAGACCGACAAATAGCTCGCGGTGCTGGGCCGTCGGCGCCCGGCCAGTCGTGGTGTTCAGTGCCCGGTTGCCGTCGCAGCCAGCGCGGCGGCATCGCTAGGCGCATCGTTGCCGCGCCAGACAATGTGCATGTCGGGCCGCAACAAAATGAAATTGTAGCCATAAACGGCGCGCGGGGCCGCATCCGGGACGTCGAGTACAGTCACCGGCGCACCGCGGTCGTGCAACGCGCGCTCAAGCCCGGATGTGTCGGCCTTGGACCCGGCAAGCCGTAACAGAGTGAACCCGTCCACGGGAATGCGATCCTGCATCGGCGTCCCATTATCGAGCCAGACATGCGGCAGACGCGCGCCCGGCCATGTCGTCGGATGGTACTCGCGGAACAAATGCTCCGGTCCGCCGGGCATGTTGTCGATGATGGGCGAGTCGACATAGCGATAGCCGAGTTCAGCGCCGATCATCTCATTGGTCTTGCGCTGCTCGACAGAGGCTACGCGGGCAAGGTTGTCGCGCGTCGCCTGGCCTTCCGGCGTGTCGTCGCTTATGTTCGCCCCGTATTGCGAGCGCCACTTGCGACGACCAGTAGAAGCGTAGCGGGAGGCCCCGACGTTGCGGTCGCCGATCTGACGCCGCTCGATCTCATAAGAGATCAAGATATTGGGGCCGCCCCAGCCTTGAAGCGTGGCCGCGAGCTTCCACGACAAATCCAGCGCGTCACCAACACCTGTATTCATGCCAAGCCCGCCGGTCGGGATCACGAGATGCACGGCATCGCCGGCCAAGAATGCGCGACGGTCGCGATAACGGTCTGCCAACAACAAATTCTGCCGCCACTTATTACAAGATAGCATTTCGTATTTGATTGGAATGCCGACGACTTTTTCGAACTGCGTCTTCATCTCTTCGTCACTGCCGACCGTCGCATGCAGTGTAAAATGCTTGGTCGAATCCTGCATGATCAGGAAGCTGGCCCGGTCATCTGCGACATGATAGTGGCGGCCCTTGCCGGGACCGCCGCCGATCGGAATGCGGTCGAACAGCTCATCGCAGCGATAGAGTGCTTGGCGCAATTCCATCAGGTTGCCGTCGCCGCGCAACGGAATGCCGAGTTGCTTGCGCACGGCGCTGGCGCCGCCATCGCAGCCGACGATATAGGCCGCGCGCAACGTTTCGGTCGCGCCATCGCTCTTGCGCGCCGTGACCGTGACGCCTTGCGAATCTTGCGCTACTTCGATGAACTCGCAGCTGTAGCGCACCGTGACGTTGGGAATCGATTCGGCCACGGACTTGAGCAATGGCTCCAGGGTATATTGGGAAATGAGCTGGTAGGGCTCGAGCGGCATAGTGCCATCAGTACAAGCCGCAATCTCCCGGCGCGCGTCGCTCACCGACGGGTAAGCCAAGTGCACCAAAGGCGGCTCGATCATCGACAATATGATATAGACGTCCATCGGCACGTCGGCGCGAAGCCCCGCCGCGCGGATACGTTCAGCGAGACCGAGGCGGCGATACATTTCCATCGTGCGGGCGTTGCAGCGCTCCATTTTCGGTTGGAATTCCGGCGCCTTTTTGCGCTCAAGCAGGATGCAGCGGATGCCCCGCCGCCCAAGGTCGATAGCCAAGGTAAGACCGACCGGACCGGCGCCAACAATAAGGACCTGAGCACCCATCGACAGTGTCTCCCGCACCGCTCGAATTTTCACATCGTGGCGATGGCGTTTCTTTTGCCTGCGCTCGCAAGCGGGCTCCCGACCCTTGAAAGCCCAAACGATTGGCCCATGTCAAATTTGATTTCTGGCATTTTGAGGCGTAACCCAACAATGTGCTTGCCACCTTGTGGAATTGAAAATGCCCACTAATGCGCCACCGATCATTGCCATTGCAACTGGCGACCCGGCCGGCATAGGCCCCGAAATCAGCATGAAGACCGCGCTCGACGCGGGAGTGCGCGCTTTGTGTCATCCGATCCTGGTCGGCGACCCGGGCGTGATGGCGCGCCACGCGCGGGCCTGCGGCATCGGCGCCGATATGCAGGTGGTCGAGCGCATATCCGATGTCGACTTCCGCAAAGGCCGGTTGACGCTGCTTTCCTGCCCGACGTCGGAGAATTTCGCCTTCAGCGAGGCCAGCGCCGCCAGCGGCCGAGCGTCGTTGGCTGCGGCCAGCGCCGCGATCAAAGCCGCGCTATTAGACCAAGCCGACGCGGTCGTCGCCGCGCCGCAGAACCAGACCTCAATTGCCATGGCTGGTATAGAATTCGACGGCTATCCCTCTTTCGTCGCGCGCGAGACTGGGCTCGGGCGTGACGACGTCTATCTGATGCTGTGTTTTGGTGATGTGAAAATCATCCATTGCACGCTGCATGTCAGCGTCAGGGAAGCGCTATCGCTGATCACGCGCGAGCACGTGTTGCATACAATTGAAGTCGCCGACCGCACCCTCAAGCGCCTCGGTACGGAGAACCCCAGGATTAATGTCGGCGGGCTCAATCCGCATGCTGGCGAAGGCGGCCTCTTCGGCCAGGAAGAAGTCGACATTATCAAGCCGGCGATCGCTGATGCGAAGAAGGCCGGCATTGACGTCTCCGGGCCGTTCGGCGCTGACACTATGTTTCACCGCAAGGACTGCGACGCCTTTATCGTGATGTTGCACGACCAGGGCCACATAACCGCCAAGCTGTTGGCGCGTAACGCAACCGCGGGCCTTGCCATCGGGAGCCCGATTTTATTCTCGTCGGTGGCGCATGGCAGCGGCCATGACATCGTCGGCAAGGGCGTCGCCGATCCGACCGCGATGATCGAGGCGGTAACAAGGCTGGCGATGGCGGGTCGGGTAAGCGCGGCTAAACTTCGATAAAAACGCCGCCACCCTCGACGTGCACTTTGTACGTCCTGACCGGCTCCATACAAGGCGGTCCTGCCACTTCACCCGTCCGCACGTTGAACTGGCCGCCGTGAAAATTGCATTCGATGATGTCGCCATAGAGTTCGCCCTCGCCGAGCGAGCCGGGGCCATGCGTACACATGTCGTCAGTGACGAAATAGCTGCCAGCGAGGTTATAGACAGCGTAGGCGTGATCGCCCTCTTGCACCTTGAACGCACAACCCTCCAGGACGTCGTCGATGGCGCAGAGGCGGAGTAAGCTCGGCTGATCGGTCATTGATCGTTGTTTTACTACTGGAGTAAGATGGGCAGCCTTCTTCCGGCCATCGTGACACCACAGCCTGCCTGCCCGGTCAACTCCTTCGCCATCCCTGCACGCGGAGCCGCACAATGCTTAAAAAAGAACAGAGCGACCTGATAACGCTCACCGCCCCCGGCACGCCGGGCGGGCGGCTGTTTCGCAGCTACTGGATGCCGGCGCTGCTGTCGTCGGAACTACCGGAGAACGATTGCCCGCCGGTGCGGGTGAAATTGCTGTCGGAGCGGCTGCTGGCGTTCCGCGACAGCAAGGGCCGGCTCGGGCTGATCGACGAATTCTGCGCCCATCGCGGCGTCTCGCTCTGGTTCGGCCGCAACGAGGAAGGCGGCCTGCGCTGCCCCTATCATGGCTGGAAATACGACCACACCGGGCAATGCGTCGAGGTTCCATCGGAGCCGGTCGAGAGCGGCTTCTGCAACAAGATCAAATTGAAGTCCTATCCACTGATCGAATTGGGCGGCGTGCTGTGGACCTATATGGGCCCAGCCGAGAAGCGCCCGGCGGAACCGGGGTGGGAGTTCGCGCACGTACCGCCGGCGCACAGCTTTGTGTCCAAGCGCATCCAGGAATCCAACTGGCTACAGGCGATGGAAGGCGGCATCGATTCCAGCCACGTCTCGTTCCTGCATCGCGGCGATCTGAATTCCGATCCACTGTTCCGCGGCGCCAAGGCCAACCAATATAACTTGAAAGATTCGCGCCCTGTGTTCGAAGTGGTCGAGAGCCCGGGCGGGCTTTATATCGGCGCGCGCCGCAATGCCGAAAACGGCAGTTATTATTGGCGCATCACGCCATGGGTGATGCCGTCTTTCACCATGATCGCGCCGCGCGGCAATCACCCGGTGCACGGGCATTTCTGGATTCCGATCGACGACGAAAACTGCTGGACTTGGAGCTTCGACTACCGGCCCGATCGCGCGCTCACAAAAGAGGAACGGCAGGCGATGGAAGACGGCAAGGGCATTCACGTGAAATACGAGCCGAACACGTTCCGCCCGCTCGCCAACAAGGACAATGACTATCTGATAGATCGCGCTGGTCAGAAAGCCGGTAAGACCTATAGCGGCGTCGAGGGCATTGCCATGCAGGACGCGTCCTTGCAGGAAAGCATGGGGCCGATCGTCGACCGCACGAAGGAGAACCTGGTCTCGACCGACAACGGCATCATCATGGCGCGGCACCGCCTCGTTCGCGCGACCAAGGCTCTGATGGACAAAGATGTGGTTCCACCCGGCGTCGACACCGCCCACCAGACGGTGCGCTCGGCTGCTATCGTGTTGCCGCCCGACCAGCCCTTCATCGAAGCTGCCAAGGAAGCGCTCACCGTGCGCGCCGGCACATCGCATGCGTCGGTTTAAGGGGTGTAATCATGCAAAGTGAATCGACGCGCGCTACAAGCGCCGCCGAAGCGCGCTTTCGTATCGATGCGCCAAACTCGCGACCGCGCGCGATCAAGGTGATTGCGCTTGATCCGGCGAGCGAAGCTATCGTCAAGAATTTGGCGCAAGAAAAGTGGGCACATGCGACGTTTCTCACGACTTTAAGCGCGCGGCCGCGCGGCGAACCGTTTTCGATGAGCGGCTGGCTCGCCGATCTCGCCGGCCATATCAAGGACCTGGTCGACGAGATCGACAACGCCGATCTGGTGGTGATGATCGCGAGCGCCGGCGAGAATGCCGAAGCCGCCACCATCATCGGCGAGGCCTGCAGCCTGAAACGCGTGATGACGACTGCGCTTGTGGTAGCGCCAACCACCGTTTCCGACGCGGCACTGGCGCGCACACTTTCGACGCTGAGGCCCTGGGCACTGATGCTGGTGGTGGCGAACGACGAGGATTACATCGCCGATATGCTGGTGGCGCTGCGCGCCTGACGGCGAGAATTAGTGTTTGTGGCGCACCGACATTGGCATAGTTTCGGCGCCAATAAATCATAAATGGCGGCCGGCTGAAACCAAGGCCGCTTCGGAGAAAACGATGATTCGGATATCCATCACCGCGGCTGCTGCGGCCACCTTGATCGCCTCCGCCTTCTTTACGCCAGCCGTGGCGCAGGACGTCGCCGCCAATTATCCGAACCGGCCGATCAAGATCATCGTTTGCGTGCCCGCCGGCGGCGGTGTCGATACCATCACCCGATTCATCGCGGACGGCGTCAGCAGGAAGATTGGACAGCCTGTGGTAGTCGAAAATCGTGCCGGCGCAGCCGGCAATATCGGCGCCGATTATGTCTACAGTTCCGACCCGGACGGCTACACGTTACTGGCAGCGCAACCTGCGCCGCTGACGGTCAATCCCCTGCTCTACAAGAAGATAACGTTCGACCCGACCCAGTTCGAGCCGGTCGCTATCATGACGTCGATTGCCAACGTCCTATTGGTACGGTCAGATTTTCCAGCCAAGACAGCGAACGAGTTTATCGACTATGTGAAAGCCAATCCCGGCAAGGTTAATTACGCTTCACAAGGCATCGGCACTACGTCCCATCTTACCACCGAATTGTTTGCAAAATTGACCGGCACGAAGCTCGTGCATGTGCCCTACAAGGGCACCGCACCCGCGCTCAACGATATCATCGCCGGCCATGTCGACATGATCTTCATGGAACTCACTTCGGCGATAAAGCTACACGAAGCCGGCCGCGCGCGGATTCTCGCGGTTGCAACCACGCACCGGATCGCGAACCTGCCGGACATTCCTACACTCGACGAAGCAGGTGTAAAGAATTTTCAGTCCGGCACTTGGAACGCAATCGTCGCGCCTCCAAAAACACCCGCTGCCCTCGTTGCAAAACTCAACAAAGCGGTGAACGACGTACTCGACAGCCCGGAGGGCAAAGCGCATTTCGCCACACTTAATTTGCATGCCGCCGGCGGCACGGCGGCAGAAGCCGCCGCTTTCATCAAGGCCGAAACGAAAGTCTGGGGCGAAGTCATCAAAGAAGCGCACATTCCGGCGCAATAGTATTGCGGGCGTAGCCGGTTACGCGTCGATCTCCTTTGCGACTTCGGCCGAGACTCTAATCGCCACTGGATGAAAGTTCAGTGGCAGGTCAGTGCGAAGCTGAAGACCGGATGTGATTAGCGACACACGCTACTTTCCGGCTGGCGCAGAAACCGCAAACGATTATTATGACCTTCAGGGGCGAAGCTTTGGGGAATGAAGATGCCAAATAAAATAGCTTGCGCGACGCTTGGTTTTTCTATGGTTCTCTTTGTGGGCATTCCGGCTGCAAATGCTGCGGACCCAGGCTTCTGCAATACATACGCGACGGCGGCTCTCCGCCAAGTGAAATTGGCTTATGAAATTCCAGGCTGCGCGCACGTCCAAGGTCCGCGCTGGTCTATGGACTACAATGTGCATTTTAATTGGTGTCTGACACAGGACTTTGGGCAAATTGGCAGAGAGCGGGATATTCGGACAGGCTATCTTAGATCATGCCGGCGATGATGTGACGTCGCGGAGAAATTGCGACTAACCCGGCATCGGTGGGGCTTTTTCGGTAGGCTTCGAAACTCGCGATCCTTTTTTCATCAGGATAAGCGCATCCGCATTGCAGCTAATGCGGGCGCAAGGGTAACTGCGGAGTTCGCAGTCTTTTCCAGAATGCTACGGATTTGGCGCGCCCGAAGAGATTCTAGCTCCCGACCCTAAGATTTTGGCGCCCGTGGGATACTGTTGAAGGTACGCGACCAGCTTATGGGCCGTATTCCTCCGGCGAGCACCGCCTTGTGTGATGCGGCGTGCGGGTGAAGGCATAGGCGTATGACTGACCATACGCCTATTTCGAAGGTTTCTCGCCTCGAGGTGATATCGACGGGTGCCCGTCGCCGTTGAACGGTTGGTGAAAAGCGCCGGATTATTGCCGAGAGCCAAGTTGGTCGACGGCAGGTTTCGGCGACGGCGCGCCGGCATGGGCTGTCTTCGAGCCAGTTGTTCACGTGGCTCCGGCTGGACCGGGAGGGTCGTCTTTTAGAAGACGATGAGGCCACAATATTTGCGCCGATACTGATCGGTAGCGCGCCTTCGACGAGCAGTTTGCCGTCGGTGCCGGAACGCCTTGAAGCCGTGGAGAACTCGCTGTCTTCGCCATGTTCGATTGCGGCGCTCGGTCGAATCGAGATCGTACTGACGTGCGGGCGTCGTGTGACGGTCGACAATGGCGTCGACTGCGCGGCGCTGGCGCGGGTTCTGGCGGTGCTGGAGCGGCCATGATCCCACTTCCGAGCGGGGTTCGGGTCTGGCTGGCGACCGGTCATACCGACATGAGGAAGGGCTTTCCGGGCCTGTCTCTGCAAGTACAAGAAGTGCTGCGGCGCGACCCGCTGAGCGGTCACCTGTTTGTCTTCCGTGGCCGTCGTGGCGATCTGTTGAAGGTGATCTGGCATGACGGCCAGGGAGCCTGTCTGTTCATGAAGAGATTGGAACGTGGCCGGTTTTTATGGCCGAGCCCGGCCGACGGCGCGGTGACGATCTCCTCGGCCCAGCTTGGCTATTTGCTTTCCGGAATTGATTGGCGCAATCCGCAGCAAACATGGCGCCCGACGTCAGTGGGCTGACGGTTTTTTCTTTGCTGTTGCTGACGAATATGATTCTCTTAGCCTCATGACATCGCCGTCAGAACCTCTGCCATCCGATCTTGCCGCGGCGCATGCGATGATCGTCGCGGAGCGCGCCGCACGGGTGGCTGAGCATGCCGCGCGGGTGGAAGCCGAGGCGGTTGCGGCTCACGCTCAGGCCGTTGCGGCTCGCGCGTTGGCGGTGAACACCAGCACGGAAGCGTTGATCGCCCATCTCAAGCTGGAGATCGAGAAGCTCCGGCGGGCTCTTTACGGCAGCCACTCGGAGCGCAAGGCGCGGCTGCTGGAGCAGATGGAGCTGCAGCTCGAAGATCTGGAAGCGGCCGCGACCGAGGATGAGTTGGCGGCCGAGAAAGCGGTAGCCCGGACGCAGACGGTACAATCGTTCCAGCGCAAGCGGCCTTCGCGCAAGCCGTTCCCCGATCATTTGCCGCGCGAGCGTATCGTCATTGCCGCGCCAGAGAGTTGTCCGTGCTGCGGGTCGGCGAAGCTGTCGAAACTGGGCGAGGATATTACCGAGACGCTGGAGGTAATCCCACGGCAGTGGAAGGTCATCCAGACGGTGCGCGAGAAGTTCTCGTGCCGGGCGTGCGAGGCGATCACGCAGCCGCCGGCGCCGTTCCATGTGACGCCGCGGGGCTTTGCGGGACCTAACCTGCTGGCCATGATCCTGTTCGAGAAGTTCGGCCAACATCAGCCGCTGAACCGCCAGAGCGAGCGCTACCGGCGCGAAGGCATCGATCTGAGCGAGTCGACGCTGGCCGACCAGGTCGGAGCCTGCACGAACGTCCTGCAGCCGCTGCATGCGCTGATCGAGCGCCATGTTCTGGCGGCCGGGCGGCTGCATGGCGACGACACGAACGTGCCGATCCTGGCTAAGGGCAAGACGGTCAAAGGGCACATCTGGACCTATGTGCGTGACGACCGGCCCTTTGACGGTCGTGCGCCGCCGGCGGCGCTTTATTACGCCTCGCGAGATCGCAGGCATGAGCATCCTGCGCAGCATCTTCGGGACTTCACCGGCATCCTGCAGGCCGATGCCTACGGCGGATACAACGAGCTCTACAAACCGTCGCGCACTCCGGGAGCGATCGCATCGGCACTGTGCTGGGCTCATGCAAGGCGGCAGTTCTTCGAACTGGCCGACATTGCGACCAATGCACGGCGCGGAAAGAGCGCGGCGGCGATCTCGCCGATCGCGCTGGAGGCGGTTAAACGTATCGACACGCTGTTCGACATCGAGCGTGGCATCAACGGTCTGAGCGCAGACGAACGCCTGGGCGTGCGCCAGGAACAAAGCGAGCCGCTTCTGGCCGCTCTGGAAGCATGGCTGCGTGACGAGCGATCCCGCCTCTCTCGATCGGCTTCTGTCGCCAA
>JAQSCR010000483.1:9859-11398 GCA_029945495.1 Pseudolabrys sp.
ACTACATGCTCAAGCGCTGGGACCGGTTCGCCCGCTTCATCGGCGATGGCAGGATCTGCCTGACAAACAATGCGGCCGAGCGCGCCCTGCGCGGATTTGCATTAGGGAGAAAATCTTGGCTCTTCGCTGGCTCCGAACGCGGCGCCGACCGGGCGGCGGCCATGACGACGCTGATCATGACGGCCAAGCTCAACGACGTTGATCCGCTGGCCTGGCTGGCCGACGCGCTTGCCCGCATCAATGATATTCCGCAGAGCAGGCTTCCAGAACTTCTACCCTGGAATTGGAAACACCAAGACCTGCAGGCAGCCGCTTAAGACATGGAAACCTGACCCGCAGCGACCGCGGTACTCAGCGTATGCTTACTATGGGCCTGCGATAAGTACGACGCCGGCACGACTTGCCTCTCCGAACGTCCGAAAAACTGTCCCGTCTGGTGGGCCAATCCCATCGGCAAATGTATATTCGGTCGATGGCAGAGGCTGTCGATCGTCTCGAAGAATGGAGGCGCCACTACAACAACGACAAACCACATACCTCGCTCGGTAACTTTACGCCGAACGAGCTCACACGCCAAACTCAAACAGCCCGAGAAATTGCCTAAAACCTGCACCACAAAACGGGAAAGCTCCACCGTGGTCAAAACCATACTTCAGGGAGGACCACATCAAAGTGGGCAGATCAGTTAGCGGCCTCCGTTACCAATGCCCGAGCCAAGCTCAATTTTTCTGCCGCCCTGAACCCGTATTTAGGCCGTGTTTAGGCCGAGCCGCCATTGACCATGTTGGCACCCAAGACGCTGACCCAGCCGAACGTGCTATTGAGCAGACCGCCCGCGGCCGGGCGCGGATAAATTCATCGTCAGCGGCGCGTTGGCCGAGACGAACCAAGATGCGGCCGTCGGCAAAATTCTGCTGAACCCAGGGAGTGAACACCCATGTCGTCGCAAGAGCACCGACGTCGCTAGGATCGGCCAGCGAACCAACATTTTCGGCCACCTTGTACCCGCCGTTGTAAATATTAAAGACTAGTCGCCAATGGCCGGCAGTGGCGGCAAGGGCACCATGTCGTTCAAGCGTTTGTCGATCTCCTCTTTAGAAATCGGCACAGTCGGACTGCGCGTGTTGTCCTGCGCATTGTCCATGACATGCACCAGCCGCGGCATCAGCAACACCGCTGCCAGCAGCAGCCATTGTGCCAGCAGGAACGGCGCCAGCGCCCGCAGGAAATGCTTGAACGGCGCCGCCGGTTTGAGCGCGCCGCGCACCATCATCAGCGCGTAGCCGAACGGCGGCAGCAGGAAACTCGACTGCAATGTCAACAGCACCAGCACCGCCACCCAGCGCGCGTCGGCGACCCGCACCAGAAGCGGCGGGATCACGATCGGCAGTACCACGAAGATGATCTCGAAGGCGTCGAGTACGAAGGCGCACAGGCCGATCACCGCCAGCACCGCCGCGACAGGCACGATGTCGCCGCCCGGTATCGACGTTACCAGATTGTTGACCAGCCGGTCGGTGCCGAGCAGCCGCAGCACCA
>JAQSCR010000484.1 GCA_029945495.1 Pseudolabrys sp.
GCGCAGCACTCGCGCGCGCCGATGGCGCGGATGGCCGACCGCTTCGCGATTCTTTTCCTGGCGTTGACGGTGGCCCTTGCCAGCGCCGCATGGTGGCTGACCGGCGATCCGATCCGGGCGGTGGCGGTGCTGGTGGTGGCGACGCCGTGCCCGCTGATCCTGGCAGTGCCGGTGGCGATCGTGTCCGGATTGTCTCGCGCGGCAAAGCTCGGCATTCTCATCAAAGGCGGCCGCGCCATCGAGATGCTGGCGCGGGTGCGGGTGCTGGTCATCGACAAGACCGGAACCCTGACCATCGGTCATGCACGGATCGTCGGCACCCGCGCCATCGACGGCGTCAGCGCCGACGAGGTGCTGCGGCTGGCGGCCTCGCTCGACCAGGCCTCCAAGCACATCGTTGCCCAGACCATCGTCGAGGCAGCGCGCGCCAAGGGATTGACGCTGGCGGTGCCGACCGACGTGGCGGAGACCCCGGGCGAGGGCATCGCCGGCCGTGTCGATGGCCGCGACGTGATCGTCGGCGGCTTGCACTTCGTCGCCGGCAAGACCGGCGGCGCCCGCGATCCGCTGCTGAGCAGACCCGGGCCGCCGGGCGCGGGGCCCCCGGGGGGGGCCGCCGACGGCAGACTGATCGGCGTGCTGGTGCTGTCCGACGAACTGCGCGTCGGCACCGAACAACTCCTGAGCTCGCTGCGCGCCGAAGGCATCGAACGTATCGTGCTGGCGACCGGCGACCGGCACGAAGTCGCTAAGTTCGTCGGCACCGGGCTGGGGCTCGATGCGGTGCGCTCGGAACTGACGCCCGACCAGAAAGTGCTGCTGGTCCTGTCCGAGCGCAAGAACGGCCCGGTGATGATGATCGGCGACGGCGTCAACGATGCGCCGGCGCTCGCCGCCGCCGACATCGGCATGGCCATGGGCGCCAGGGGCACCGCGGCGAGTGCCGAAGCCGCCGACGTGGTGCTGCTGGTCGACCAGCTCGATCGCGTGCTTCCCGCTATCAGGATCGCGCGCCGCTCGCGCCGCATCGCGCTGCAAAGCGTGGTCGCCGGCCTCGGCCTGTCGGTCGTCGCCATGGTCGCCGCCGCGTTCGGATTGATCGTTCCGGTCGAAGGCGCGCTGCTGCAGGAAGCCATCGACGTGGCGGTGATCTTCAACGCATTGCGGGCGTTGCGCGGCTAGAGTTCCTGCCGCGCAATTGCCTTATTGGAACAGGAACTGCCACCGCCTGCGCGCATTGACCCTGGGACCGGACACAGCCGGCATCCAATCACGCAAAAAAATCGAGGAGTAACTCAATGGGTCTGTTCAGCAAGGACATCAAGACGTTGAACGATTTGTTCGTTCATACGCTCAAGGACATTTACTACGCCGAAAATCAGATCGTGAAGGCGCTGCCCGACATGATCGAGAAGGTGACCGACAGCGGCCTCAAGCAGGGGTTCCAGGCGCATCTCGGCGAAACCAAGAACCACATTGCGCGGCTCGAGCAGGTGTTCAAGCTGCACGGCGTCGAGATCGAGGGCGTCGACTGCCCGGCGATCGACGGCATTCTCGAGGAAGCCGATGACGTCGCCGGCGATGTCGACGACAAGACCGTGCTCGACGCCGCTCTGATCGCCGCCGCGCAGGCGGTCGAACACTACGAGATGACCCGCTACGGCACCTTGGTCGCCTGGGCCAAGCAGCTCGGCCGCCCGGATTGCGCCAGCCTGCTGGAGCAGAACCTCAAGGAAGAAAAGGCCGCCGACATGAAGCTGACCGGTCTGGCCGAGCGCGGCATCAACGCCAAAGCGGCGTAATTTGGCGGCCTAGTTCGCGGACCGCTCCGCTGCCTGGGAAGGCAGCAAGATCCTTGCGGGCCTCTTGGGGACGCATCGATCCGAAAAGACCCTGGCCCGGCCAGGGCCTTTTTATTTGTGCGGCTACGTGTCCCGGATCTGCGGTGCACCGCAAGCGCTGCACCGCGTCCGGGACACGGGCTTTCTAATTTGGGCCTTTGGCCTTAGATGAACCGCATGACCGAAACATCCGCCGCCGCCTCCGCCCAAAATCCGCTTCTCGCCGACTGGACCGCCGCCTTCGGCCTGCCGCCTTTCGCGACGCTATCGCCGGAGCATTTCCGCCCGGCCTTCGACCGGGCGCTCGCCGCGCACCGCACTGAGTTGGACGCCATTGCTGCCAACCCGGAGAGGCCTTCCTTCGACAACACCATCGTGGCGCTGGAGAAAAGCGGCCGCGATCTCGATCGCGTCGCCAATGTGTTCTTCGTCAAGGCCGACGCCGACACCGGCGAGGCCATCGAAGCGATCGAGCGCGACATGTCGCCGCTGTTGGCGCGCCACTCGAACGCGATGTATCTCGACCGCAAGCTCTATGCCCGCATCGGCGATCTCTACGCCCGGCGCGACACGCTCGGCCTTTCCGCCGAACAGGCGCGCGTGCTCGACCGCTACCACACCCGCTTCGTGCGCGCCGGCGGCGCACTCGAAAAGGCGAGCCAGGACCGGCTCGCCGCCATCAACGAACGGCTGGCCACGCTCGGCACCCAGTTCGGGCAGAACGTTTTGGCGGACGAGAAAGCCTACGCGCTCATCATTGACGCGGCCGATCTCGCCGGCCTGCCGGACTTCGCCGTTGCCGCCGCTGCTGCCGTCGCGGAAGAGCGCGCCCACAAGGGCAAATACGCCGTTACCTTGGCGCGTTCGTCCTGCGAGGGCTTCCTGCAGTTCTCGTCGCGGCGCGATCTGCGCGAGAAAGTGTTCCAGGCCTGGATCAAGCGCGGCGAGAATGGCGGCTCAACCGACAACCGTGCGCTGATCGCCGAGATGGTCGCACTTCGCGGCGAACGCGCGCGTCTCTTGGGCTTTGCGACCTTCGCCGACTACCGGCTCGACGACCAGATGGCCAAGACGCCGCAGGCGGCGCGCCAACTGCTCGACGACGTCTGGGGCCGCGCCCGAGGCAAGGCTGGCGTCGAGCGCGATGCCTTGCAGGCAATGATTGCGCAGGAGGGCGGCAACTTCGCGCTGGCGCCGCATGACTGGCGCTATTACGCCGAGAAGCTGCGCAAGGCCAAATACGATCTCGATGAAGCGGAGATCAAGCCGTACTTCCAGCTCAACAAGATGATCGACGCGGCGTTCGAGACCGCGCACCGCTTGTTCGGCCTCAACTTCAAGGCCGTCTGCACGCCGCTCTATCACCCGGACGCGCGCGCCTGGGACGTGACCGACGCCGCCGGCCAGCATGTCGGCCTGTTCATCGGCGATTACTTCGCGCGCGGCTCGAAGCATTCCGGCGCCTGGATGACCTCGCTGCGCGATCAGGAGAAGCTGTCCGGCGATATCCGTCCGATCATTCTCAATGTCTGCAACTTCTCCAAGCCGGCCGCCGGGCAGCCAGCTTTGCTGTCCTTCGACGACGCGCGCACTCTGTTTCACGAATTCGGACACGCTTTGCACGGGCTGTTGTCGAACGTCACCTATCCGCTGCTCGCCGGCACCGCGGTGGCGAGCGATTTCGTCGAACTGCCGTCGCAGCTCTACGAGCACTGGCTGGAAGTGCCGGAAATTCTCCAGAAATATGCGCGCCACGCCAAAACGAATGAGCCCATGCCGAAGGTGATGTTCGACAAGCTGCTGGCGACGCGCACGTACGGGCAGGGCTTCTCCACGATCGAATACACCTCCTGTGCGCTGGTCGATCTCGACATTCACGCGCTGCCGGACGCGGACAAGCTCGACGTCAGCAAATTCGAGCGCGACACGCTTGCGAAGATGCAGATGCCTTCGGAAATCGTCATGCGGCACCGCCTGCCGCATTTCCAGCATCTGTTCTCCGGCGGCGGCTATGCGGCCGGCTATTACTCTTACATGTGGTCGGAAGTGCTGGATGCCGACGCCTTCGAGGCGTTTTCGGAAACCGGCAATGCCTTCGATCCGGCGACCGCCAAAAAGCTGCGCGACTTCATCTACTCAGCCGGCAACCTGCGCGATCCGGCGGAAGCCTATAAAGCCTTCCGCGGCCGATTGCCGTCGGTCGAGCCGCTGTTGAAGAAGCGCGGGCTGAACGACACGGCAGCGGTATGACCGAACTCCACACCGCCGGCCATCGTCGCGGCGTCGTCTGCGCGCCGCATGCCCTCGCGGTCGAAGACGGCCGCGCCATTCTAGAGGAGGGCGGCAACGCCATCGAGGCCATGCTGGCGATGGCGGCGTCGATCGCCGCCGTCTATCCGCACATGAATCATATCGGCGGCGATGGTTTCTGGTTGATCCGCGAGCCGTCCGGCCGCGTGCGCGCCATCATGGGCGCGGGCCGCGCCGGCGCCAAAGCGACGCCGCGCCTTTATCGCGACGCCGGGCACTATGAAATTCCGACGCGCGGGCCGCTCGCCGCACTCACCGTGCCGGGCGCGGTGGCCGGCTGGATGCTGGCGGTCGAAGCCGCCAAGGCGCAGACCGGCAAAGGCATCAACAAAGGCTCCAACCGGCTGCCGCTGCATGTTCTGTTCGACGCCGCGATCCGGCGCGCGCGCGAGGGCTACAAGGTGTCGCGTAGTCAGGCGCAACTCTCGATCGACAAATTCGCGGAGTTGGAGAGGGTGCCGGGCTTCGCCAATGCGTTCCTCATCGACGGCAAGCCGCCGGAGGTTGGCGCCATGCTGAAGCAGACGGCGTTCGCGGCGACGCTCGAGCATCTCGCCAAAACCGGCCTGCAGGATTTCTATCGCGGCGATGTCGGCCGCGAGATCGCCGCCGACCTCGAGCGCATCGGCGCGCCGCTGACGCGCGCCGATCTGGAAAAATACGAAGCGCGCATCGCCGAACCGCTCAGCGTCGTAACCGGCGCGGGCACGCTCTACAACACGCCGCCGCCGACACAAGGCCTCGCCTCGCTGATCATTCTCGCGCTGTTCGACCGCCTGCGCGTATCCGACGGCGAAAGCTTCGCGCATATCCATGGTCTGATCGAATCGACTAAGCGCGCCTTCATCGTGCGCGACCGCGAGGTCACCGACCCGGACAAGATCGACGGCAATCTCAACCGCTATCTCGACGCGACATTCCTCGATCCCGAGGTGGAGAAGATCGACGCCCGCGAGGCGGCGCGCTGGCCATCGCGTGAAGCGCGCGGCGACACGATCTGGATGGGCGCGGCGGATGCCTCCGGGCTGGTCGTGTCCTACATCCAGTCGATCTACTGGGAGTTCGGCTCCGGCTGCGTGCTGCCGGCGACCGGCATCCTGATGCAGAACCGCGGCTCCAGCTTCTCGCTCGACCCGAAGGCGATAAACGCGCTGGAGCCGGGACGGCGACCGTTTCACACGCTCAACCCGGCGCTGGCCGCGCTCAAGGACGGTCGCGTCATGGCCTATGGCACGATGGGCGGCGACGGCCAGCCGCAATCGCAGGCGGCGGTATTCACGCGCCATGTCCTGTTCGGCCAGCCGCTCGACAAGGCGCTCGACGCGCCGCGCTGGCTGCTGGGCCGCACCTGGGGATCGAGCCAGACAAATCTGCGCATGGAATCGCGCTTCGACGGCCATCTGATCGACCGGCTGATGTCGGCCGGCCATGATGTGGCTGTCATGAACGAGGCGTATTCAGACACCATGGGCCACGCTGGCGCCGTGATCTTCCATCCCAATGGAACGCTGGAAGGCGGCCACGACCCGCGCGCCGACGGCGGCGCGGCGGGGGTTTAGCGGCCGACATAAACGAAGCGTATTCGTAATAATGTAACGCGCCACCTTTATGCCGCACTCCGTGATAATGTGCCTCCCATGAAAATGCCGATCCGACTTCTCATTGCCGCCGCGCTGAGCCTGACATTTGCTGCGCCGGCGTTGGCGCATCCGCATGTCTGGGTCACGATGCATTCGGAAGTGGTCTATGCGCCCGACGGCAGCGTCACCGGCGTGCGCCATGACTGGTCGTTCGACGACATGTTCTCGGCCTTCGCCACGCAGGGCTACGAGAGCGAGGTGAAGGGCGAATTCACCCGCGAAGAGCTGGCGCCGCTGGCCAAGGTCAATGTCGAGTCGCTGAAGGAATACGACTACTTCACCTACGCGACCGCCGACGGCAAAAAGGCGAAGATGACCGATCCGTTGCCGGATTATCATCTGAGCTACGAGAACCAGGTGCTGACGCTGCATTTCACCTTGCCGTTCGAGAAGCCGGTGAAGGCGAAGGAATTGAAAATCGAGATCTACGATCCGACCATCTTTGTCGATTTCGAATTTCCGAAAAAGGACCCGGTGGTGTTGGCCGGCGCGCCAGCCGGCTGCAAGCTCGACACCGTGCTGCCGCGCGAAATGACCTATGCCGAGGGCAAGGCGCTGAGCAACATTCCCGCCGACCAGCCGAACGTCTCGATGGCCTGGGGCGCGCAGTTCGCCAACAAGATCCTGGTGCATTGTCCGTAACGATTAAGCCGTAAATACAAGACTGCATGCGGGGCGCGCGTGTTGAGACGGGGACTGATCGACCATGACGTGGCTGGCCCGGCGATCCGCTATTGCGCAATGCCTGCTGTTTTCCATTTTAATTCTGCTCGTGGCCGCCGTCATCGACGCGGCGACGGCTGCGCCGTTCGGCGCCTCCGGCGGCCCGGCGCAGCCTGACATCGGCGGCATCACCGGCTGGGTTCTGCAGCAGCAGGCGGTTTTTTACCGCATGCTGTCGGGCGGCATCCGCGCCGCCAAGGCCGACGGCAGCGCCGCCTGGGCGCTGCTCGGCATTTCATTTGCCTACGGCATTTTCCACGCCGCCGGGCCCGGCCACGGCAAGGCGGTGATCTCGTCCTATCTGGTCGCCAATGACGAAACCTGGCGGCGCGGCATCGTGCTGTCGTTCGCTTCCGCCGTGCTGCAAGCCATCACTGCGGTCGCGGTGGTCGGTGTCGTCGCGGTGCTGCTGGGGGCGACGTCGAAGGCGATGGGCGATACCGTCCGCGTCATCGAGATCGTCAGCTATGCGCTGATCGTGCTGATCGGCCTGCGGCTGTTCTGGGTGAAGGGCCGCGCCTTCTGGCATTTGCTGCGGCCGCCTGCGCAAGCGCATGCGCACCACGATCACGGGCATGGCCACGATCATCAGCACGGCCATGCGCACGGTCATGCTCACGGTCATGATGCGCACGACGATGACGACGACGAAGGTCACGCCTGGGGCCACGCCCATGCGCCGGAGCCGCGCGAACTCGGCGGCCGCGGCTGGTGGAAGCGCGGGCTGTCGGCGATCGTCGCGGTGGGCTTAAGGCCCTGCTCGGGCGCCATCATCGTCCTGGTATTCGCGCTGGCGCAGGGCATGTTCTGGATCGGCGTCGCCTCGACCTTCGTCATGGGGCTCGGCACCGCGATCACCGTGTCAGCGATCGCCACGCTCGCCGTCGGCGCGCGCAGCCTCGCCGGCCGGCTGGCCAAGGCCAAGCCCGGCGCCGGCATGCTGCTGCTGCGTGGCGCCGAAGCCGCCGCCGCCGTCGTCATCATCGCCTTCGGCGCGCTGCTGCTGCTGGGCTACATGGTTAGCGAGCGGATGATCGGCGTTTAAGCGTCATCGCGCGGCGTTAAGGCTGCCATCGCCAGAAACGTATTGCCGTCCGGCGGACTGCCGCTACGCTTGCTGCAAGGGAGCGCCGCATGCCGGGAAAATTCTTGCGCGAGCTTGGCGTCGACCATCCGATCATCTTGGCGCCGATGGCGGGCGGGGCGGGCTCGCCCGAGCTTGTCGCCGCGGTGTCGAACGCCGGCGGCCTCGGTTCCTGGGGCGGCGGGTATTCGACGCCGCCGCAGATACTAGATGCCGCCAAACAGATTCGCGCGCTAACGTCTAAGCCGTTCGCGATCAATCTGTTCGCTGGCGGCTATGATGTGCGGCCACCGGTCGATTCCGCGCCGATGCTGGCGCTGGTATCGAAAGCCCATGCCGAACTCGGCCTGCCGCCGCCGGTGCTGCCGCCCAATCCGGAAAATCCGTTCGCGGATCAACTGGCGGCGGTGATCGAGGCGCGGCCGGCCTTGTTCAGTTTCACGTTTGGCATTCCCAGTCCCGATGCGCTCGCGCGTCTGCGCCGCGCCGGTATCCGCACTTCCGGCACGGCCACAACGGTGGAGGAGGGACGGGCGCTTGCAGCCGCCGGCGTTGAGTCGATCGTGGCGCAGGGCGAGGAAGCCGGCGCGCATCGCGGCACGTTTCTCAATGATTTTGATAAGTCGATGGTGCCGACGCTCGAACTCACGCGCGGCATCGCCGCCGCCGTCCCTGGCGTACCGATTTTTGCGTCGGGCGGATTGATGGACGGGCGCGACATTGTTCGCGCCTTGGCCGCGGGCGCGGACGCCGCGCAACTCGGCACCGCGTTTCTTGTTTGCCCGGAAAGCGGCGCCGCTGCGCCTTATAAGCACGCCCTGATGAATGCGCGGCAGGACACCACGGTGATTACCCGCGCCTATTCCGGCCGCGAGGCGCGGGGCTTGCGCAACAAGTTCATCGACATGACCCAAGGCGTGCCGATCCTGCCGTTCCGCCAGCAGAACGATTTGACACGGCCGATGCGCAATGAATCCGGCAAGCAGGGCCTCGCCGATTACATTTCGCTCTGGGCGGGGCGCGGCGTCACCCGCGCCCGCGCGACGCCGGCGGCGGAACTGATGAAGACGTTACTCGTGGAAATCGGTCGCGCGTAATTCGATCGGCTGGCCGTGCGGAGTGCGGTCGCAAGCGTGGTCCCAGGCATCGCGCGTGCGATGCAGGGTTTCCATGGAAGCCACGCCCTTGTCGGCGACCAGCTGTTCCAGCGCCGCCAGCCAATGCCTGTAGTAAGTCTCGCCTGTGTCGGGATCGCCGGCGGCTTGCGCGTGCTTGATCTCGGCGGCGAGCGCCGCCGCCCATTCGCCCCAAGTAAACAGGCCGCGGTCGTAAAGCGCCAAAGTCATGGCGAAAGCCTGCGCCTCCCACGGCTCGCGGAACACCGGGCCATCGTCGTCGCGCGGGATCCCGGGCACCGCGTTAGCCGCCTGCAGGGCGCTGGCGTTTGTCACTCAGCTTTCTCCAGATACGGCTCGAAGGCGTCGATCGAGACCTTCAATGTCGGATCGGCGTCGTCGCCCCATAGTTCACGGCTCGCGAACACCACCGTGTAGAGCCATTGCGGGTTTTCGCCTTTGCCGTGCGCGGCCGTGTCCGGAAACACGTGGCAGCCATTGATGCGTTCGACGATGCCAACGTGACCGCGCACGTAACGCGGCAGCCGGGTGTGCGTCAGCGGATTGATGTTCTTGGCGCGCACTTTGTCGCCGGGCTTGAACATCGCCGGCGCCTTCGCGTCACGCCCAAAACTGCCGCGGACTGAAATGCGCGGCAGATCGTCGAGCGTGAACTTGCCACGCGGCAGCGGCGGGCTCGGCCGCAGCGAATGGCCGGCGGCGATCTCATCGGCGCCGGCGATGTTGCTCGCGATGATCTGGTCCTCGATGGCGAGGAACCACTTCTTGTAATAGGAGCTCGCCAAATAACCTTCCGGCGGCAGCGATTCGCGCGCGAAGCGCTGCGAGTCGATACCGAGCCCGCCATTGGCGCCCATGACGCGCACCATCGCCATGACGCGCGATTCCCAGTCGTGGTGGAAAGTAGGCTCGTTCGGCTCCGGCTCTACTTTGCCGAAGCCGTCCATGCCGCCCATATCGTGCACGCCGTTCATGGTGCGGCCTTTGGCGCGACCTTGGGCAGTCCGGTGCCGATCATGCTGTCGCGCGTGACGATGTCGGCGAGGCGCTCCTCGCTCCAGCCTTCGGTGCCGGCGGGCCGCATCGGCAGCACGAGAAAGCGCGTCTCCGCGGTCGAATCCCAGACGCGGATTTCCGTAGCGGCCGGCAACGTTACGCCGAAATCGGCCAGCACGCCGCGCGGATCCTTGACCGCACGCGAGCGATAGGGCGACGCCTTGTACCAGACCGGCGGCAGGCCGAGCATTTCCCACGGGTAGCAGGAGCACAACGTGCACACGACCATGTTGTGCCGCTGCGGCGTATTCTCAACCGCGATCAGATGGTCACCGACGCGGCCGACATGGCCAAGCGTGCCGATGGCGGCCGTGGCATCGTCGAGCAGCGCGTGCTTGAAGGCCGGATCGGTCCAGGCTTTGGCGACGACGCGGGCGCCGTTGCGCGGCCCGACCTTGGTCTCGTAAAACTCGAGGATGGCGTCGAGCGCGGCCGGATCGACGTAGCCTTTTTCGGTGAGCACGGTTTCCAGCGCGCGCACGCGCAGCTGGGTTTCCGACAACTCGGAATGCTCGTGATCGTGGTCGTGACGGTCGTGGGTGTGGTCGTGATCGTGTGCCATGAGCGAACTATAACCGAGGCCCGCGCCTAATCCCACACCCCCTCGTGCTGTTCCGCCGCTTCGTTCTCGAGCAGCGGGCCGACCACCTCGACCTTGCGCTGGCCGGCGGCAAACACCGTGCGGCAGGCCAGATCGAGTGTCGGGTTTTCCGCGTGGTCGCCGGTCATCTCCTTCAGCCGGTTTTCCGACAGGCCGTAGACGACGCGGCCGATGCCCGCCCAATAGAGCGCGCCGGCGCACATCGCGCAGGGCTCGGCCGAACTGTACACGGTGCATTCGGCCAGCTCTTCCGGCTCGAAGGCCTTCGAGGCCGCGGTCGCCAGAAGGCGTTCGGCATGCGCGGTCATGTCGCCGTCGGGAAGGTAGCCGTTTTCGGCTTCCAGCAGCACGTCGCCATCGGGGCCGACGAGGATTGCGCCGAATGGATGGTTGCCGCGCTCCTGCGCGCGTTCGGCGACCGCAAAGGTGCGCCGCAATTGGTCTTCGTCGGATGGTTTCATAAGTCCCGTTCGCCGATCTATGTGGCGAAATTTAGCGGAACTCCGGCGCCTGTGCCATCATCGGATCATGACGCGGTTTGCCGATACCATAGATCGTTTTATGACAACCATCGGGCGGGGCGCGGCCTGGCTGGTCCTAGCCATCGTCGTGCTGCAGTTCGCCCTGGTTCTGGCGCGCTATGTTTTTGGCCTCGGCTCGATCTGGTTGACCGAGACGGTAATCTACGGCCATGCGACGTTGTTTCTGCTGGCGTCGGCCTGGACTTTGCGCGCCGGCGGTCATGTCCGCGTCGATATATTCTACGCCGATGCCTCGCCGCGGAGGCGGGCGATCGTCGATCTGGCCGGGTCGCTGTTGCTGTTGCTGCCGTTCGCGCTGGTGCTGCTGTGGCTTTCGGCGCCCTATGCGGCGCGTTCCTGGGCGGTGCTGGAGCGCTCGCAGGAAACCAGCGGGCTGCCGCTGGTGTTCGCGCTCAAGACGCTG
>JAQSCR010000485.1 GCA_029945495.1 Pseudolabrys sp.
CGCGGACCGCTGGCGGAGATCTTCGGCGACAGCCTGAGCGACCGGCGCGTGCACCTGCACCAGACCGACGTCGGCGCGCTGATCGCGGCCGACGCCTCGACCTATGACACCATTCTGCTCGATGTCGACAACGGGCCGGAGGGCTTGAGCCGCCCGGGCAACGACGCGCTCTACGATGTCGCCGGGCTGACCGCGGCGCATCGTGCCTTGCGTCCCGGCGGCGTACTGGCGGTGTGGTCGTCGGCGCCGGACCAGGACTTCACGCGGCGTCTGCGCAAGGCGGGCTTCGGCGTCGACGAAAAGCGCGTGCGCGCGCATAAATCGGACTTTGGCTCGGGCGGCGCGCGCCATGTCATCTGGCTGGCGACGCGCTAAGGCAAACCGCTAGTCGCGGGTGAAGGCGACACCCATGCGGTGCGGCCCGGCGCGCCAGGCCACTTTGCAGGTGCGAATCTCGACCTCGCCTTTGATTTCCAGTTCGAACGTATCGGGAATGACCGAGATACTGACAAATGTCAGCCCGGCCCCACCCTCGGAAATATCCGCCACCGTGCACATGACCGGCGGCGCATGCCGCTTGATAAAGGCCATGGCGGCGCGGTTACCGCCAGGCGAGCGAGGATATTTGCGCTGATCGACTGACATTGCGGCGCCTTTGTGCCGGTCTCGGGAACTCGCACCTTGCCGGTAATTTATTAAAAAGCCATTCGGCCGAAGCGAGCGAAATTGCCGGTCAGTTTTCTAAAATCTTACACAGCAAATTAACCGCCGCCGGCCGCCTCAATCCGGCTGCCGGGCCGGCACGGGAATCGGATTGCAGTTGCGCCGGCCGGATTCGAGGCACATTTGCGCCTTGCGCGAATCGGCCATTGAATTCACCAGCCAGAGACCACCGCCGACGACGAGCACGGCGGCCACCGCGAGGAAGATGTTGGTGGCGCGGCGGTCGCGCTCGTCCTCCTCGGCGGCCTGATTGCCGCCGTGATTCGATACTTGATTAGAATCTTGGTTCGATTCTTGCGGCTGCTTTTGCCGTTCCATCCCGGGCCCGTCGCTCGTTCGTCCTGCCGCCACTATAAAGCGCTTTTGCCGGCCCACCCTCGCCAAATCGCCCGGCACGCCCTATCTGATGGGAACCCGCACCGGAGCATAAAGCCATGGACCCAGCCATTTCTTCCCTGATCGACCGCGCCGGCCTCGACAAGGGCAAGGTCCGCCAGTTGATCGGGCGCGGGCTGGAAGGCGCCGACGACGGCGAACTGTTCCTCGAATACAAGCAGACCGAAGCGCTGGCCTTCGACAATGGCCGCCTGAAACAGGCGACTTACGACACCTCGCAAGGTTTCGGCCTGCGCGCGGTCAAGGATGAAGCGGTCGGCTATGCCCATGCCTCCGACCTGTCGGAAGGCGCGCTGTCGCGCGCTGCCGAGGCGGTGCGCGCGGTCAAAGGCGGATACAGCGGCAACTATGCCGCTGCGCCGAGTCGCACCAACCGCAAGCTTTATGGCGACGAAAATCCGCTCGGCCAGCCGACTTTTGAGGACAAGGTGAAGCTGCTCGAAACCATCGACGCCTATGCGCGCGCCAAGGACCCGCGCGTGCGGCAGGTGACGGCGAGCATCGCCGCGACCTGGCAGGTCGTGGAAATCCTGCGTGCCGACGGCGAGACCTACCGCGACATTCGTCCGCTGGTGCGGCTGAACGTGTCGGTTGTTGCCGGTGACGGCGACCGGCAGGAGTCGGGCAGCTACGGCGTCGGCGGCCGCGAAGGCTATCAGCGCTTCATCGAGCCTTCGATGTGGCAAGGCGCGGTCGACGAAGCCGTGCGGCAGGCGATGGTGAACCTTTCCGCCGTGGCGGCGCCGGCCGGCGAAATGGACGTCGTACTGGGCGCCGGGTGGCCCGGCGTCATGCTGCACGAGGCTGTCGGTCATGGTCTCGAAGGCGACTTCAATCGCAAGAAGACGTCGGCGTTCGCGGGCCTGATGGGCCAGCAGGTCGCGGCCAAGGGCGTCACCGTCGTCGATGACGGCACGCTGCAGTCGCGCCGTGGTTCTCTCTCCATCGACGACGAAGGCACGCCGACCAACCGCACCGTGCTGATCGAGGACGGCATCCTGGTCGGCTACATGCAGGACCGCCAGAACGCGCGGCTGATGGGCATGAAGCCGACCGGCAATGGACGCCGCGAGAGCCACGCGCATGTGCCGATGCCGCGCATGACCAACACCGCGATGCTCGCAGGACAGCACGACCCGAAGGAAATCATCGCCTCGGTGACGAACGGTCTTTACGCCGTCAATTTCGGCGGCGGCCAGGTCGACATCACTTCGGGCAAATACGTGTTCCAGTGCACTGAGGCCTACAAAATCGAGAACGGCAAGGTCACCGCGCCGGTGAAAGGCGCGATGCTGATCGGCAACGGGCCGACCGACCTGCACCGCATCTCGATGATCGGCAACGACTTCGCGCTCGATCCCGGCATCGGCACCTGCGGCAAGAACGGCCAGGGCGTGCCGGTCGGCGTCGGCCAGCCGACCTTGCGCATGGACAAGATCACCGTCGGCGGCACGGCGTAACTTCAACGAGGCGGACAATGTCAGAAAATCCTTCACGCGCGCGCCGCTGGGGCAAGGCCGCATTCGATTTGGCCTGCATCCTTCTGGTGGTGACCGCCGCCAAGGCGGCGATCGCCGAGCCGTTCTATGTGCCGTCCGGCTCGATGGAGCCGACATTGCTGATCGGCGATGAACTGCTGGCAACCAAATTTCCTTATGGCTACAGCGCCGCTTCGCTGCCGGCCTTCGTCGTGCTGCCGGATAGCGGCCGCGTGTTCGGCGCGCTGCCGAAGCGCGGCGACGTCGTCGTGTTCCGCTGGCCGGGCGACCGCTCGCAGGTCTGGGTCAAGCGCGTCATCGGCCTGCCCGGCGAGCGCATTTCGCTCGACCGCGGCGTCGTGTCGATCAACGGCGTCGCCGTCAAGATCGAAGCGGACGGCAGCGGCCAGTCGGAAAACGAAGACGGTTCGCAGACCACCGCGCGGCGTTTCATCGAAACGCTGCCGGGCGGGCGCCAGCATGTCTTCTTCAAGCTGTCGTCGCGCAATCCGCTCGACACTATGCCGGAGACGGTCATACCGGAGGATCATGTTTTCGTCATGGGCGACAATCGCGACAACTCCGCCGACTCGCGCGTGCCGCTCGCCGCCGGCGGCGTCGGCATGTTGCCGGTTGCCAACCTGATCGGCCGCGTCGATGGCATCGTCGCGTCCTGGGATCTCGGCATGAAGAGCCAGCCGTTGTGGACCTGGCCAAAGGGCCTGCGGCTGTCGCGGTTTTTTAGCGGCGTGATTTAGCTAGTTCTCTTTCGCGATCGCGCTTACCGCACCACGCCCGACACGCAGCAAGGCTTGGGACGCGGCCGCGTGATCCTGTCCTTCAGATAGCAGCGCGCGGCGGCGCCGATATAGCCGGGCCGCACATAAGTCCAGGCGCGGCATTTGTTGTCGGCGTCGCAAGCCGCCATGCAGGCCGCGCCGGTCGAATCGGACGGGGTTTCGAAATTCCGGTAGTCGCCGCCGCTGCGGTCGATCGAGATTTCGGCCGGACCTTTCCGCGATTCGACGACGCCGGCGCCGCGCACGCCCGAGACGCAGCATTTGTCTTCGAACCGCGGCGGCACTTTGTTCTTCAGCCAGCACTGGGCCGGGGCATTTTCCGAGCGCGGATAGGAAAAGGCCCAGGCCCGGCAGCGGTTGTCGCGTTCGCAGCGCTGGGCGCAGACTTCCGGATCGCCGGTGCGGATGTCGAATTTCAGATAGTCGCCGCCGCGGCGGTCGAAACCGATCTGCGCCTGCGCCGCGCCGGAAATGACCAGCGCCGCCAGCAGCACGATCAATAAGTTGAACCGGAATGACATCCGGGCAGTCTAGACCAGACAGCGGATAATGCGCGCCCGAATGGCCTGAGCCAGGAGGTTTTTAGAGCCGAAAAAATTTGCGCCCGCCGGAGGGGCCGGCGGGCGCTCTTGATCCGGGCGCGAGAGGGGATTCGCGTTTGTCTCGGATCGGACGGCCGATGAGAGGGATCGGCCGTTTTGGGTATTACACAGCCTGCCGCGCGGGGCGGTCGGTTGCCGGCTGACGGAAGGCTTTGTCGGCCGGCGCACTGCGCGGGATGCGGTTCACGGCGCGGTTCATGCGCCGCTCGATGGCGCGCTCGCTCAAGAGCGCGGTCGGGTCTTCCCATAGCGGCGCCGAGAAGGCGTCGTGCACGTCCGAGCGGGTCAAGCCGATATCCGCGAGCATGTGGCGATCGAGGCTGGCCAGCACGTTGGCGTTATGGCGATTGCGGACGGCGCGAGCGGCGGCTTTGGAGGACAGGACGACCGGTGCCAGGAAAGCGGCAAACGCGCGGGCCAGGATGCCGGCGGCGAGGGGCAAAACGGGGTATTGGGCGGTCGTCATGGTAGTCTCCATTTGGTTCACGGACCGGAGCGTTCATCGCTCTCATTCCGGCTCGCAGCCACCCGGTTTCAGGCGTGCGCTGGCGAAGCACGATCTATATGCGCGCCCCCTATTGATTAGTGAAACGAATGTTTTTAATCTGACCAATCAGGAATGCTGATGTTAACATTTGTGGCCAAGCGCGAAAAAAGGCCGGCCCTAAATCACTCGATGGAACAATAAGTTGTTGTTTTGCTGAGCAGAATTGTGGCCTGCTGAAATTAACGCCGAGCACAACCAAATCTGGATGCCTGCCATGATCGCATTACTCGACGTCGACCAGCTGCGGACATTTGTCGCCATCGCGGAAACCGGCAGCTTCACCAAGGCCGCCGAAGTCGTCGGCAAGACCCAGTCGGCGGTGTCCATGCAGATGAAACGGCTGGAAGAACGGCTGGAACGGCCGATTTTCGCACGCGACGGGCGCGCCTCCAAGCTCACCGACGACGGCCAGCGCCTGCTCGATTACGCGCGGCGAATCATCAAGCTCAACGTCGAGACCATCGCCGCTTTTTCCGATGCCGAATTGTCCGGCCGGGTGCGCCTCGGCGTGCCGGACGACTACGCCGACCGCTATCTGCCGGAAATCATGGCGCGGTTCTCGCGCGCCTATCCGAGCGTCGAGCTGTCGGTGATCTGCGAGCCCTCGGTCGACCTCTTGGAACGAATCGACGGCAATGAGATCGACCTCGCCATCGTCACCAATTGCGAATCCAAGCGCGCTTCGGAAACCTTCCGGCGCGAGCGGCTGCTGTGGGTGACGTCGAACCGCCACGCCACACATTCCGAGGAACGGCTGCCGCTGGCGCTCGGGCGACCGACCTGCAGCTGGCGGCGCTCCGCCGTCGACCGGCTGGAGACGATGGCCCGACCCTATCGCATTCTCTATTCGAGCTCGAATGCCGGCGCGGTCGCGGCCGCCGTGCTCGCCGGTTTCGCGGTCTCGGTTCTGCCGGAGTCCGGGTTGCGCCCCGGCATGCGGGTGCTGACCGCCGCCGACGGCTTCCCCGAACTGCCGAGCTGCCATATCGGCTTGGTGCGCAATGCGCATGAAGGCTCGTCGCTCGCCGACGCGCTGGCCGAGCACATCATCCTGTCGCTCGATAACCTGTCGGAATCGGTGCAGGCGGCGGAGTAACGGCCGCCGCTACGGCCTGGATACGCGCAGCACCAGCACGTTGCCGATGAGCACGGCGGCGAGGCCGAGCGCGGCGATAACGGTCCAGTGGTAGTTTTCGGCGAAGGTCGATACCAAAAGCGCCACCACCGGATACATGACGGTCGTATAGCCGGTCCGTGCCGCGCCGATACGGCCGAGCAAGGTGAAATAGACGCCAAAGGCGATAAACGAACCGGCAACGCCTAAATAAGCGAGCCCGCCGAGATAGGTGGCGCTCCATTCGATGGTGAAGGTTTCGCCGCGGAGAATCGCGAACACGGTCACGAAGCTGGCGCCATAGACCATGCTCCAAGCGGTCGAGGCGAAGATCGGCAGCTTGCGCCGCTGCGCCGCGACCGACAGCATATTGCCGGTGCAGAACGACAGCGTGCCGCCTACGGCCAGCGCCAGTCCGATGAGACCCGTACTGTCGAGACGCAAGCCGCCCAGTTCCGGATAGAACATGGCGGCGATGCCGGCGACGCCGAGGGCGCCGCCAACAACAACACGCCGCTCGATCCTCGCCCCAAACACGATCGCGCCGAGAACGATGTTGCCGACCGAGGCCAGCGAAAAGGCGATCGACAGAAGCCCCGATGCGACATACTGGGCGGCATAATAGAACAGCAGGAAATTGGTCGAGAAGATCGCCGCGCCGAGCCCCAGAAAGTAACGGTGGTCGGCGAGCGGAAACCGCAAGCGCTCGCCGCGCAGAAAAGCCAGCGCGAACATCAGCGGCGCGGCAATGGCGAAACGCCAGACGACCGACACAGCCGGCGCTACCTGCCCGACCTGATAATGCATGGCGATCCAGGACAGCCCCCAGACCAGCACGGAAGTCAGATAAAGGCCGTAGTCGAACGGCGTCAAAGCGCGCGCGTTTGGATCGCGATCGACCGTGCTTCGGGTGGTTGGCGGCATACCGCGCTTGTGCCTGCAACCGCCCTGCCCCGCAACCCGTTTTCCGTGATGGAAGGCATGCGGGCGAGAACTGTCGTCCCCGCGAAGGCGGGGACGACAGAAATCAACAGATCTCCGCGGCCGTCGCGTCCAGCACGCGGACCAGATCGGCCGGCGTCAGTTCGACCTGCAGGCCGCGCCGGCCGCCGTTGCAAAGCACCTGCGGAAACGTCAGCGCCGCCTGCTCGACGAACACACGCGCGCGTTTCTTCTGGCCGAAGGGCGAAATGCCGCCGACGTGATAGCCGGTGATGCGCTCGGCCTCGGCGGCCGGCAGCATGGCGCAGCTCTTGACGCCGGCGGCCGTCGCCAGCTTCTTCAGATTCACTTCGCGGTCGGATGGTGCCAGCACGCAAATCACAGTATCGCCGCCGCGCGCCATCAGCGTCTTCAGCAGCCGCGCCGGCTCTATCCCCAAGGCTTCCGCCGCCTGCATGCCGATACGCGCGGCGTTCGGATCGTAGTCGTATTCATGGAGCTTGAAGGCGACGCCGGCCTTCTCAAGCACGAGCGTGGCGGGCGTGGATTTGGCCATTCCAAAATCCCACTAATACGCATACTCGTCGTAAATCCGGTCGACCGAACCGCCCCACTCGCCGTGGAATTTTTCCAGGAGTTCCTCGGCCGGCGTAATGCCGCGCGCGATCGATTCCTCGAGCGGGCGCAGATAGCGCGTCTCATCGCGGCCGTTCTTGTCGAAGAACTTGCGGCGCGCCAGGCCGCGCGCGGCAAAGCGCAAAGTCTCCTGCGCCAGGGTCAGCATGTTGCGGCCGCGGATCTCGGCCTGGAAGCCGAGCCGGGGCACGTCGTCACGCAGCTTCTGACGCTCCGCGGCGGTCCAGTCCTTGATCATGTCCCAGCAGGCGTCGAGCGAATCTTCGTCGTAGAACAGCCCGACCCAGAACGCGGTGAGCGACGGCAGCCGCCGCCACGGCCCGCCATCGGCGCCGCGCATTTCCAGATAACGCTTGAGGCGGACCTCCGGAAAGATCGTCGACAGATGATTGGCCCAGTCCGAAATGGTCGGCCGCTCGCCCGGCAGATCGGACAATTTGCCGGCAAAAAAATCGCGGAACGATTTGCCGGCGACATCGATGTAGGTGTCGCCGCGCTTGACGAAATACATCGGCACGTCGAGCGCGTAGTCGACATAGCGCTCGAAGCCCATGCCGTCCTCGAACGCAAACGGCATCATGCCGGCGCGGTTGTTGTCGGTGTCACGCCAGATTTCCGAGCGCGCCGACAGAAAACCGTTCGGCCGCCCTTCGGTGAACGGCGAGTTGGCAAACAACGCGGTGGCGACCGGCTGCAGCGCCAGCGAGACGCGCAGCTTCTTGACCATGTCGGCTTCGGATGAGAAGTCGAGGTTCGATTGCACCGTGCAGGTGCGGTACATCATGTCGAGGCCGCGGGTGCCGACCTTCGGCATGTAGTTGGTCATGATCTTGTAGCGGCTCTTCGGCATCACCGGAATCTCAGCGCGGCTCCAGTTCGGCGTCATGCCGAGACCGAGGAAGCCGATACCCAGCGGTTTGGCCACTTCACGCACCTGCGCCAGATGCGCCATCAGTTCCGAACAGGTCTGGTGCACGGTTTCGACCGGCGCGCCGGACAGTTCGAACTGGCCGCCGGGTTCCAGAGAAATCGCACCGCCGCCGGTGACGTCGAACAGGCCGATGATGTTCTCGCCGTCCATGATCGGCTCCCAGCCGAGCAGGCCGTGCATGCCTTCGAGAATGGCGTGGATGCTTTTTGCGCCGGCATAGGGCACAGGCCTGTGCCCATCGATCGTGAACACGAATTTCTCATGCTCGGTGCCGACGCGAAACTGCGCCTTCGGCTTGTTGCCGGCCTCGAACCACGCGACGAGTTCGTCGCGGGTCTCAATCGGGGTCATATCGATCTGGTCACGCGCCATGCAAGCATCCGGCATTGAACGAAAGCGCACGACCCGGGGATCATGCGCCGAAGAGCCGCGACCTTAAACATGGGACGGGCGAAAGGGCAATGCGTGAAGCGTCCGCCCGTCATGCGCGCGGAGATGGGCCAATTTCGGTGATCGCCGACAGGCCGAACAGGCTGGCCGACAATCGGCGCGAAGGCGAACGCCATGATGGTGTCGTTGAGCGCCACTTGCGATAGCATTAAGTGCGGCTCGTCCTTGGTGAGGTTGCTCCACACCATCGCGGTGCACGGCGCGGCCGCCAGCAGGATGCCCCCGGCAGCCGGACGCCTCATGCAGCATCCATCGCCGGATGGATACTAGGATTTTTATCTATTGTGTGGATAGGAGCCAATACCCTTCGCGGTTCATATTTTGTTCTTTGGCAAGGCCGCTGGATGCTTTATTGGTTCGCGCCATGAATTGGTTTACCCGATGACGCAGTTCACTCCCCATCAGGACGACGCCCTCAAGGCTGTAGCCGATTGGCTCAAGGCCAAGCCGGGCACCGGCAACACGCCGCAGGTGTTCCGGCTGTTCGGCTATGCCGGCACCGGCAAGACCACGCTCGCCACCCATATCGCCGACGCGGTCGATGGCGAGGTCAAGTTTGCCGCCTTCACCGGCAAGGCGGCCTCGGTGATGCGCGGCAAGGGCTGCCGCGGCGCCACTACCATCCACTCACTGATCTACCGCGCGCGCGAAAGCGGCGAGGAAGTGCCGAGCTTCGACCTGTGGGACGAAGCGCCGGCCTCCAAGGCCAAGCTGATTATCATCGACGAATGCTCGATGGTCGATGCCGAGCTGGGCCGTGATCTCTTGTCGTTCGGCGTGCCGCTGCTGGTGCTGGGCGATCCGGCGCAATTGCCGCCGATCTCGGGCGGCGGCTTCTTCACCGAGCAAGAGCCGGATTCGATGCTGACCGAGGTGCACCGCCAGGCGCGCGACAATCCAATCGTGCGGCTGTCGATGGACATCCGCGCCGGCGATTATCTCGAGCCCGGCCAATATGGCGAGAGCCAGGTGGTGCTGAAAGCCGACCTCGATCCGCAGCGCGTGCTCGACGCCGACCAGGTTCTGGTCGGCCGCAACAATACGCGCCGCGCCTATAACCAGCGTATGCGCCAGCGCCGCGGCTTCACCGACACGATGCCCGAGGCCGGCGACAAGCTCGTGTGCCTGCGCAACAACCGCAAGAAGGGCCTGTTCAACGGAGGCCTGTGGAGCGTGAAGGAACGTGGCGGCCGCAAGACCGGCATCATGACGATGCGGCTTCTGCCCGACGACGAGACCGCGACGCGGGGCGTCAAGGTGTCGGTGCGGCCGGAATGCTTCACCGGCGGCATCGAGCAGATCGACTGGCAGCGCCGCAAGCCTTACGACGAATTCGACTACGGCTACGTGCTGACCGTGCACAAGTCGCAAGGCTCGCAATGGGACGACGTCGTTTTATTCGACGAATCTTTCGCGTTTTCCGAGAGCCGCGAACGCTGGCTCTATACCGGCGTCACGCGGGCGGCGAAGCGGCTGACGATTGTGATGTAGGTTTAGTCGGCTGGCCGCGTCGCCCGCCGATGCGCGAAGGGCAGCACGACCAGCGCGATCGCGGTGAATAATGCGCCGGCCAAAAATGTGCCGCCGGGGCCGACCCATTCCCACAGCCCGCCGGCGATCACGCTCGCCAGCAGCATCGCAATCCCACTCACCAGATTGAACACGCCGAAAGCCGTGCCGCGCAGATTATCGGGCGCGGTGTCGGCAACCAGCGCCGCGAGCAACCCCTGCGTCAGGCCCATATGCAGGCCCCATAGGGCGACGCCGATCATCACGCCGGCGATGCCGCCGCCATAGGCGAGCACCAGATCGGCGACGATCAGGAGCGCAAAGCCGGCAAACAGCAATCGGTAGCGGCCGATGCTGTCGGACAAGGCGCCGACCGGCCATGCGGAAAATGCGTAGACAACGTTCATCACCACCATCACCGCCGGCACGAAAGTCAGATGCATGCCGACCGACTGGGCGCGCAGCAGCAGGAAGGCTTCGCTGAAGCGGGCGAGCGTGAAGATGGCGGCGACGCCGACCACCAGCCAATAGGCGGCGCTCAGGCGCTTGAGCTCGCGCCGCATCTTGCCGAGGCGTTCGCCATCCTGGCGCTTGCCGCGGCCCGGCTCGCGCACGAAGAAAATAATGAGCGCGGCGGAAACGAGAGCTGGCAGCACCGCGATCCAGAACACCGCGATATAGTTGTCGGCCAGTAGCGCCATGAAGACGATGGCGAGCAGCGGTCCCAGCACGGCGCCGACGGTGTCGAGCGACTGGCGCAGTCCGTAGGCGGTGCCGCGCAAGGCTGGCGGCGTCAGGTCGGCGACCAGCGCATCGCGCGGCGCGCCGCGAATGCCCTTGCCGACGCGATCGACGAAACGCGCGGCAACGATCCAGCCGATGCCGGACGCGAGCGGAAATACCGGCTTGGTGATCGCCGCGAGCGAGTAGCCGAGGGCGGCCAGCCATTTGCGTTGGCCCAGATAATCGCTCAGTGCGCCGGAAAAGACTTTGGTGATCGATGCGGTGGCTTCGGCGAAGCCTTCGATCACGCCGACGGTGAGCGTGGACACGCCCAATACGCCGACAAGATAGAGCGGCAGCAGCGCATGGATCATCTCCGAGGAGAGATCCATGAACAGCGACACCATCCCGAGCGC
>JAQSCR010000486.1 GCA_029945495.1 Pseudolabrys sp.
CACCAGGTCGCTGGGCACGGTGTTTTGCGCGGCGGCCGGAACGGCGCAGAGAAAGGCGCCGATGACGGCGGCGATAAATTGCAGTCGCATGGGTCGTTCCCCCTCAAACCGAGCGTCGACAACATTTAACTTCAATTTTTCCGGCGGCCACGGCATTGCGATGGATCAATCGATGGGGGTATGCGGTCACCGTAACAGTCGCGGCTTTTTTTGCCTGCCAGTTGGGTCTATCGTGGCAAATTACCATCGGAGGAACACCATGATGCTGATGTCGCGACTTTCCGTTCTTGCCATTGTGACGGCCGCCGCGTTGCCACTGTCCGCCTGGGCGCAGCAGCCGGCCGCGGCACCCAAGGCGCCGAAGCCGACCGTGGCGGCGGCGCAAAAGGTGGTGCAGATCATTGGCGCCGACAAGGCGAAGGCCAAGAGCTATTGCGACATTGCCGCGCTCGGCGAACAGCTCGACGCTGCAGCGCAGAAAAAAGACGAAAAGAAAATGGACGAGCTGTCGCAGAAGGTCGACGATCTGGCGCAGAAGGTTGGCCCGGAATATGTCGCGCTGATGAATGGGCTCGATGACGTGGACCCGGATTCCAAGGAGGGCAAGGAAATCGGCGCCGTGCTCGAAGGCCTCGACAAGCTGTGCGACGCCAAATAATGCGCGCTGCGCCAACGAAAGCCCCGCCGGTCACGGTAACCGGCGGGGCTTTTTCAATGTCCGTTCGTCAGTGTCGTCAAATGCCGCCGAGCAACATCAGGATGATGATCAGGCTGAGCGGCACGCCCAGCAACCACAGCAGAATGGGCATTTTGGTTCTCCTTGCGTGTGAGCGTTATTCGGCGTGGACGCCGACGGTGCGCGTCCGGTTGCGTTCGGCATCGGTGAGATACCACTCGCGATTACGCAGATTGCCGCCTTCGATGGCCGCGAGCGCCGCCGACAGCGCGCCTGCCAGCATCGCGAAGGCCAGCCAGAACGCGAAGTTGCGGGCCGATTTGCGCGCGGAATCGGCCGCGGCTTTCGCCTGCGTGATGGTCTGGTTGACGCGCTGCTCGGCCTCGGCCTGCGACAGGCCGGTGCGGCTGGCAACGATGCTCGCCAGATAGGTGCGGTCGGCATCGGCCACCGAACCATTGCGGGTGAGGCCGGTCGCCAGGATGCGGCCGATTTCGCCGCGATTGACGTTGCCCTGCGCCGCCACCGGCGCGGCGATCTGGCCGCCTTGCAGGTTGGGCGCGGTCTGGTCGGTAGCGACCGGCGAGGTGGCCTGATCGGTGGCCTGCTGTTTGACCTGCGCCGGACTCTGCGCCGCCCGTGCGGTGGACGCGGCATTGGCGCGGCCGGGCGCGGGGCGCATCAGGCTGTCGATATAGCCATCCGTGACGGCCGAACGCGCGGCTGCCGGTGCGCCCGCGGCAAGGCCTGCGCCGGTCGCGCCGATGATCGCGGTGGTCGCACCGCCGAGCACGGCGGCGGTCACCACGGTCGCCAGCGCCCAGGTCACCACGCCATGCGCGGAGTCACGGAAATAACGCTCATGCTCGTGCACCGTCTGCCAGCGCGTCCGCAACCGGCCGGCCAGGTAGCCGCCGAAGGTCGAGGACAGCATGGCGATGACGATGAGGTAGATGCCGGCGCTGAGGGTGAAGGTGGTCGCCGAGACGCCTTCGCCGCTCCACGGCGATACAACCGAAAATCCGACGCCAAAGCCAAACGCGACAAGAACCAGGGTTATCGCCGCCGACGCCGTCGCGCCGGCAAGAATCGCCCCCCAACTGACGGCAGAATCGACGTCATCGTTCACAATCCCGGTCTGCGTAATCATTTGCTGTTGCCTCCATGCGCGCGGACTCATTCCGCGGTATGGCGATCAACTTTTGCATGAGGGGATTGGTTCCCTATCGGCAGCCGATGACGGGGATTTGGCGCGCGGGCTCGGCGCTACAGCGTATAGGCGGTGCGCAAGCCGCCCCACTGCTTGCCGTAGACGCGGATCGGCGCGCCGATTTCCCACATCATGTCTATATGGTCGCCCATGTCGCGGGGATAGTTCTGTATGAGATAGCGCCGCACCACGCGGCCGGCCGACAGGCCAGCGCGGTCGTCGAAGATACGCCGGTTGCGGCAGTTGGCGGTGTTCCAGACAACGTCGCCTGGCCGCTGCGGTTTGGAATAGGCGGCGTTGTGCACCGGCAGGTAGCCGTTGCGGTCGACGGCGGCGCAGAACACCATGCGCTTGTCGCTGGCCAGCAGCGGTTCCTGGATGGCGGGCAGCAACTGCTCGGTCAGGGCGAGGAACCGCGTCGTGTACTGCTGCGGATTGGTATTCGGGATCGGCACGTAAGTGTTGTCGAACAGGTCGTCGAGCGAAATGCGGCGCTCGCGCACCGCCTCTTCGAGCAGGCGCGACATGCGGTCGGCGGCGGCGATCGCGCGGTCGATGAATTCGGTGTTGTCGGAACGGATGGTGGCGAGCTTGTGCTCGAGCCGCGCCCGCGTGGCCTCGTCGAGAGCGTCGAACGCGAGATGCAGGCCGAGCGCCGATTGATTGACGACACGCAGCCGGCAAGCGCCGATGCCGGCGATCTGCGCCGCCATCGCGGTTCCAACCGTGAAGGTGCGGGGCTCGCGCAGCCGGACCAGAAGGCCGCCTTCGGAAATATCGGCGGTCTGGCCGCGAACGGTGGCGCCGTCCACCTGCAGATCGACATCGAGTTCGCACGGCAGCCGCTCATGTTTGCGCCGGTCGCCAATCTCGCTCAGGCGCAGGAAGATCACGCTGCGGGTCTTGAGCCGCTCGGCCATGCGGCCGACGTCCTCACCGGAATGATCGACCGCCTCGCCGTGGGCGGTGGCGCCGATGGCGGCCTGCTTGATCTCGTTCACGCCGTCGGCGACATCGCCGATGAAGCGCGAATTGTCGCTGGCGTTGCGCGAAAGCCCGTCGGTGGTCTCGACCTGATGCTCGATGGCGTCGGCAATGCTCGAAAACACCGGACGCACCGCCTTGGTTGCTTCGGAGATGCGATGCACCGCGGCGATCGAAATCGCGGCGGCGTTTTGCAGCATGTCGATCTTGCGCTTGATCTCTTCGGTGGCGGTCTGGGTCTGTACCGACAGCGCCTTGACCTCGGCGGCGACCACCGCAAAGCCGCGGCCGGCGGCGCCAGCGCGCGCCGCTTCGATGGTGGCATTGAGCGCCAGAAGATTGGTCTGGCGGGCGATGGTGGCGATCAGGTTGACGACCTTGCCGATCTCGGACGACGAGGCCTTGAGTTCGTCGACGCTGCGATTGGCGGCGAGCGCGGCATCGCCGGCATCGTCGGTCAAGGCGCCGGCGGCGCGCACCTGCTTGTCGATTTCGTTTGACGACTGCGCCAGTTCGACGGTCGCGTCGGCGACCAGAAGGGCATCGCGCTTGGCGTCCTGGGCCTGGGCGGCAAGCGTCGCGGTGCGGACCTGGATGGCGGCGAGCGCTTCGGCCGAGGCGCTGGCGCCGCTGCGCACAGAGGCGGCCGCGCTGGCGACGTCGCGGATCATCGCGCTGAGGTCGAGTTCGAGAAGGTCGATGGTTTCGCGGATCGACGCGGTGTTACTGGCGGCGAGGGGGTCGGCCGGCGCAACAGATTGCACTTGCGGCAAAGCGTCATCGCTTCGCGGCTGCGACTTCGTCAAAAAAGAGAATCCCGGCATGCGGTGCAATGATCGCCCCGCAAGGTTAATTTTTCTTTACCGGTGGTATTAGAGTGCCGCCGCCTGACCGGTGGCGTTGACTTGAGTTCCGGCTCCGGGACCGGCTACTTTTTGAAACTGGCCAACATGTCTTGCATGTTTTGCGTGTTCCCGGTCTTTGCCGCCGCCGTGTCGGCCGCGATCCTGCCGGCCAGCCGGCCATCGCAATCAATGTTTTGGATCGACACCGTGTAACCGGTGAAATTATCAAAGCTGTGCTCTTCGCAAAACCGGTCCGGCGCGAGGAACAGGATCGAACCGATCCGGCGCGCCTGCGCCTGCGCCTGCGCATCGATCCGGCGCAAGGCGGCGGCCTCGTCGACAACCGGGACCTTCATCATCATCGGCAATCCGGAGAGGCTGCCATAGAGCCCCAGCAGCGCGGCAGCCACGATCAGGGTGGCGACGGTGAGGCGCACGCCATCGCGGCGCGCCGACCGCTTTGCTCGGTTTTGCGTTGCCTTGTTCAGGTGGCTAACGGGGGGGCCGCTGTTTGCCAGCAGAATGGATTGGACACGGTTCATGCGCCACCCATAGCCGCTCGATTTGGAGGAAGGCTGAAGAATGAAGGTCAATTTTTATCGATTATTGGCCTGAAGGCAGGCCGGAAGGGGGCCGTCCGGTAGCCCCTTCCAATTCGGCAAGGTCATCCCCACATCGAGCGTCGCCGGATTAATTCAACCCAGAAGACGACCATGCTCGATTTCACGCCGCCCTCTTATGACGAGGGCGCGGACGGGAGCCCGACTTCGCTTTCGTCCGACACCGATATTCTCGACGCCTATTCGCATGCGGTGACGTCGGTCGTCGACGCTGTCGGCCCCGCGGTGCTGCGCGTCGCAACCTTTGGCCGCAGCGGCAAACCCGCCGGCACCGGCTCCGGCGTCACGATCGCGCCGGATGGACTGGTGCTAACCAATGCGCATGTCGTCGACGGCGCCAAGGAAGTGCGGCTGATGGACAGCGAGGGCCGCGTCATGGAAGCGCGCCGGCTCGGCGAAGATCCCGACACCGATCTTGCGTTGCTGCGCGCGGGCGCGGCGCGCGACCTGCCGCACGCTGCGCTGGGCGATTCCAAAATGCTCAAGCGCGGCCAGCTGGTGGTGGCCATCGGCAATCCGCTCGGCTTTGAATCGACCGTCACCGCCGGCGTCATTTCGGCGCTCGGGCGTTCATTGCGCGCGCGCAACGGCCGGCTGATCGAGGACGTGATCCAGACCGACGCCGCGCTCAACCCCGGCAATTCCGGCGGGCCGCTGGTGTCGTCGCGCGGGCAGGTGATCGGCATCAACACCGCGGTGATCCGCGGCGCGCAGGGTATCTGCTTCGCGGTCGCGTCCAACACCGCGCAGTTCGTGCTGAGCGAACTGATCCAGCACGGCCGCGTGCGGCGCGGCTATATCGGCGTGCAGGGCCAGAGCGCGACGGTGGCGCGCCAACATGCGCGCGCAGCCGGCATCGAGAATAGTTCCGGCGCGATGGTGACGGCGCTGGAGCGGCAAGGTCCAGCGGCTTTGGCCGGACTGATGAGCCTGGATACCATCGTGCGCGCGGACGGGCAGGCGGTGACCGGCGTCGATGATCTGATCCGGCTGTTGAACCGCGAACGCATCGGCCGCGCGATCGACATCGACGTGCTGCGGCGTGGACAATTGCGGACATTCACGGTGACGCCGCTGGAGCGGCCGGCGCCGCGCGCCGCATAATATAAGCGCTATATATGCGTCGACGAAGGCTGGCTCGTCAGTGAGCAAACATGGCGCGATGCGCTATGACAAATCCGGGCTTTATTCGCTCGGCCGCATCTCATCGATCAAATCGTCGAGGTAATTCAGCGTCGCGCAATCGTGTTTGCGCGCCCATTATGCACTGTGGCGTTTTGACGCAGATCAAGGGCGTCACGACGTTTTTGAGCAACATAAGGAAGGGGCAAAAAAGGAGAAGCGTTATGGAAATCTCTTCTCACGATCTACTGACCGTGCTGCACGGGATGGGGTTCGGGGCACTATTCATGCTGGCATTTTCCGGTGCTCTCGCAGAGCTCTATCGAGTCTCCGGTCCCGGTGCGGCCACGCTTGTGAGCACGCGGGAGCAAACGCTGTTGGGCTTTTATCTTGCGGCCATGGTGATCCTCGCGTGGTTCACCGTGTTCTCCGGCGCCTACATTGTCTACCCGTGGTATCGCGCGGTCCCGCCCGCGGGCGTCGCCGATCTCGCCGACTATCCCCGGCGATTGTTGCTGTCCACTGGCAAGACCTCGGAATGGCATAACGTCGGCATGGAGTGGAAAGAGCATGTCTCTTGGCTCGCTCCGATCGCGATAACGGCGGTGGCCTACGTCACCATGAAATACGGGCGCGCGATCACACATCATAAGAACATGCGGATGGCGGTGCTCGGTTTCGCACTGGCCGCATTTGTCGCAACCGGAATTGCTGGAGCGTTCGGGGCTTTCTTGAACAAATACGCACCGGTTCGCGGCGGACAAACCATCGTATTGATGAAGGGGGAGTAAGATGAGCACCTTGCAAAACTCGGCCGGCTTCGGCCAGACGGACATCCCTAACGGATCCGGCGCCGCCGCTATCTTGGCAGCGGGCATTGGCTCCGCCGCTCTCGGCGTCCTCGCGTTTGCCGGTGACGCATCTGCCGCGCTCGGCAATCTGCTGAATTTCTACAATCCGACCGGCACGCTTTCCGGCGTGACGACACTGGCGATCATCGTCTGGCTGGTGGCGTGGTTCGCACTCGCCAAGCGTTGGCAGACCAGGAACGTCGACATTGGAAAGGTCAATATCCTCGCCTTTGCTCTGCTTGGCGTTGGATTTCTGCTGACCTTTCCGCCCTTCATCGATCTCCTGCAAGGCAAGTGAGACGTTGGTCCAGCAGTCAATCGTTTGGTCGTATGTGCAAGGTGGTGTCCCTTAAAGGGGACGCCACCTGAGTGTTTTGACGCACTCTGTCGTTATGAGAGGCCGACCTTTTGCAATCGCAATAAAGCGAGTTGTCGCAATCGCGGCTCCGTCGCTTTACGCGGGGAATCCGGAGTCGCATCGCCACAAATCCAGTGGTCGCACCGGCCACGCGATCGACATCGACGTGCTGCGGCGCGGACAATCGCGGACATTCACGGTTACGCCGCCGGAGCGGCCGGCGGCGAAGGCTACGTAACGACTGCGGCTTATTGCGGTTTTTCTGCCGGCTCGGCAGCGGGCGCGGCGGCGGCCGGTTTTTTCTTCAGTGCTTCCTTGCGCGCGGCCGGCTCATAATTGGCGTTGGCCATGCACTTCTTGACGAAGGCGTCGCGCTTGGCGCCCGTGAGATTGTCGTGTTCGGCGCCGAATTTGCAGGTTTCCATCTTCTGCTCTTTGGTCGCGGCGGCGGCAGGCTGCGCCAACAGCAACAACGGCAGCAGAGAAGCAAGTGCAAGTGTCGCTCGCATCGACGTGTCTCCTGTTAGACTCTGTTGCGTCAACCTAGCACGCTTTGCCTCAGTCTTCGGCGTCCGGTTGCGGCAAAGGTTAAAAAGGCGAGGCGCGCGGCCGGTATGGTTGCGGGCCGCGCGTCAGCATTGTTATTCCGTCGCCTAGCTCTTGTCGCCGAGCAAACGCTTACCCCACCAGCCGCGCTTGGGCTGGGCCGGTTCGTCGGCCGCGGTCGAAACCACCACGGGCTGCGGCAGGACCGGCGCGGGCGCCGGGCTGCTGCCGGTGGCGAGCGGTGCCGCTTCGCGGATGGTCGAGCGGCGGCGCGGGGTTTCCTGCGACATTGCCGGGGCTTCGGTCACGGGCCGTGCCGGTTCCGGCGCGGCGGAACGCTCTTCGGCCGGTGCGGCGTAAGCGGCTGGCGCATAGACAGGCGCGCTCACCGGGCGGTCGTGACCATTGCCGGTATCCGGGCCCTGGTCGTTGTGCGGGGCATGACCCGGCTCGCCGCCCTCGGACGCAAAGCCGGCTTCTTGGCCTTCGTGATTGCCATTGGCGCCCGGCGCTTCGCCGTCGCGATGGCGATTGCGGCGGCCGCCGCGACGGCCGCGCCGGCGCCGGCGCCGGATGTCGCCTTCCGCGCCTTCGGCCGAACCGGGGGCGCCTTCGGCGCGCTGCGGACGCTCGCCGTCATCTTCCTCTGGCGTGCCGCCATCATGATCTTCGTGGGCGACGGCATGCTCAGCGACCGTCTCGTGTACCTGCACGACCTGTTCGCGCGGCTCACGCGGTTCGCGGCCTGAACCTTCCCGGCCCGAACCTTCGCGACCTTCGCCGCCACGGCCTTCACCGCTGCGTCCGCGGCCGCGGCCACGTCGGCGCCTGCGGCGCTGACCGTCGCCTTCGCCCGCGCTCTCGGCTTCGTCGCCGGCTTCGGTGGGTTCGATCACTTCGATCGAGGAGGGCGCCACCATCATCGCTTCGCCTTCGTCCTCGGCTTCTTCAGCCTCGGGCTCGACGTAATCGTCTTCCTCGAACACCGCGATCATGGGCGGTGCCGCTGCGGCGATCGCCTTGGCGGCCTCGGGCGTGTGCATCAGCTCGCCGCGTTCGACGATGTAGGACACCTGCGCGCTCACCGTGGTGTCGGCGGTGATCGTTATGGTGATGTGGAAGCGCTCTTCCAGCGCGCGCAGATGGGCGCGCTTGTGATTGAGCACATAGAGCGCGACTTCCGAGCGCGTGCGCACGATCAGGTTATGGGTGGCGCCCTTGTTCAGCGTGTCCTCGATGGCGCGCAGCAATTGCAGCGACACCGACGAGACCGAGCGGACATGGCCGAGGCCGCCGCAGGTCGGACACTTCTCGGTCGAGCTTTCCAGCACCGAGGTGCGGATGCGCTGGCGCGACATTTCCAACAGGCCGAAATGCGAGATGCGGCCGACCTGGATGCGGGCGCGGTCGTGCTTGAGCGCGTCTTTCATGCGCCGCTCGACCATGCGGTTGTTGCGGCCTTCGTCCATGTCGATGAAGTCGATGACGACCAAGCCAGCAAGATCGCGCAGGCGCAGCTGGCGGGCGACTTCGTCGGCGGCTTCGCAATTGGTCTTGAGCGCGGTGTCTTCGATGTGATGTTCGCGGGTTGCCCGGCCGGAGTTGACGTCGATGGCGACCAGCGCTTCGGTCTGGTTGATGACGATGTAGCCGCCGGAGCGCAACTGCACCGTCGGCTGGAACATGGCATCTAACTGGGTTTCGATGCCGTAGCGCGTGAACAGCGGCTGGGCGTCGTTATAGAGCTTCACGTTCTTGGCGTGGCTCGGCATCAGCATGCGCATGAAATCGCGTGCTTCCTTGTAGCCGGCTTCGCCCGCGACGATGATTTCCTCGATGTCCTTGGAGTACAGGTCGCGGATCGAGCGCTTGACCAGCGAGCCTTCCTCGTAGACGAGCTTCGGCGCCATCGACTTGAGGGTGAGATCGCGCACCGTCTCCCAGAGGCGCAGCAGATATTCGAAGTCGCGCTTCACTTCGGTCTTGGTGCGGCTGGCGCCGGCGGTGCGTAGGATCACCCCCATGCCTTCCGGTACTTCCAGTTCCTGCGCGATTTCCTTCAGCCGCGAACGGTCTTCGCCCGAGGTGATCTTGCGCGAAATGCCGCCGCCGCGCGCGGTGTTCGGCATCAGCACCGAATAGCGGCCGGCGAGCGACAGATAGGTAGTGAGCGCCGCGCCCTTGGAGCCGCGTTCTTCCTTGACCACCTGCACCAGCATGACCTGGCGGCGCTTGATGACCTCTTGAATCTTGTAGTTGCGGCGGAAGCGGGGAGCGCGTTCCTGTGCTTCCTCGAGCGCGTCGGCGCCGCCGACCGATTCCACGTGTTCATCTTCGTGGTGGTCGTCGTCGTGATGGTCGTCGCCGTTGCCATTGTTGTCATGCGACGACGCGGACTGCGCGTCCGGCAGCAACATTTCATCGCCGGTCTCAGCGTGGTCCTCGCCGCCTTCCGGCTCGATGACGGCCGGCGCCTCGGCGGACGAAGTTTCGGCCTCCGGCGCTTCGGCCGGAGCGGTGACTGCATCGATGGCCGGCTCAGTGCTCGGCTCGCCGAAGATTTCCTCGGTCGTGGCGGCCGGCACGTCGGCCGGCAAGACCGCTGGAATGGCGGCGCTATCGTCAACGGCGGACCTCGTCTCGGTCGCCGCGTCATGGTCGTGGGCATCGTCCGAATAAGGCTGCGCGATCAGTTCGGGCTGGTCGCTGGGCAAGCCGCCGAGGGCGGCTTCACCGGCTGTCAGATCGTGGGACGGCTGCTCATGCCGCGATGAGTCCGCAGCGTCGGCGGCCATCGGCTCGGAGCGGCTCGGATCACGCGGCCGGTCGGAACCGGAACGGCGATGCCGGTTGCGGCCGCCGCTGCGGCCACCGCCACTGCGGCTCGATCGGTTGTCGGCCTCGGCATCGGCGGCGCGGGCGTCGCGCTCTTCCTGTGCGATCAGCGCCTGCCGGTCGGCGACCGGGATTTGATAGTAGTCGGGGTGGATTTCCGAGAAGGCCAGGAAGCCGTGGCGGTTGCCGCCGTAATCGACGAAGGCCGCCTGCAGCGACGGCTCAACGCGGGTGACCTTGGCGAGGTAGATATTGCCGCGAAGCTGTTTGCGGTTAGCGGACTCGAAGTCGAATTCTTCGACCCGGTTGCCGCGGAGTACCACCACCCGTGTCTCTTCCGGGTGGGTCGCGTCGATCAGCATCTTGTCGGGCATTGGAGATTCTCACTGAGGCATACCCGCCGGCGAGCTCGCGCGTCGAAAACGGCGCAAAGCGGCGCAATGGGGAGGTAGCCATAGGGGGGTTAAGGGAAAGGGGCGCGTTTTCACGCGAATCCGGAGCCCATTCCAAGGCAGCGCGGCCCATAGCAACACGCGCAGTCACGAAAGCTTCGCGAAAGCGTGGGACCTTAAATTGCCTTTGCTGCGAACTTGGCAGCATGAATGGTGCGACCCGTAGCGCTGCGGCTGCGCCAAAAGCAGCGCCGCCGAGGTTTAGTCATCGCCAACGGTCAGAACGCGCAAGGCCAAAGAGAGTGGCCAGACGCTGATCCGGGTGTCCTTACAAGGGTTTCGGCTCGCTTCGCCGTCCGTTCGGCCCGCCTCCTCGGGGGGCCGATCCTGGACTGGCGGGCCGGGGGCCCGAACGCGGCACAACCGGAACTAAAACCGTCAGCGCTCTCTATGTACGGCTGGAGTCTCTCAATAGCAAGCAAGGTTTGGGGCGGTGTATGGGGATGGGGTCGGGATGCCACACTGGGGGGCAGATTAGCGCGTTTCCTCAACTTCCATTAACCGACGCACCGCCGAATAGGGTAAAAGCTCCCCCGAAAGGGTCGGATTCGGTGAAACAGCGCAATTCCATGAACATCGCGACCGCCGCGGGTCTCGCGCTGCTGGGCGTGGGCTTGGCCGCCTCTGTCGCGGCCGCCGCCGAGCGCGGCGAGGTGGCGCAAAAAGCCATGGCTCAGGCCATCGACCGGCTGCCGGCGGTGACCGACGTGCGCATCGGCGGCTCCGAGA